>JAGHAD010000069.1 GCA_021161685.1 Thermoplasmata archaeon
CGTGGCAAGAATAAAAAATATAATAAAATAAAAAATGTAATAGGAGAGTTTTACTGTAGCTGATAGACATCATAGACGTAGGTTGCCGGTGTTGTGAATGATATTATTCCCGGTGCCCCCTGCTCAGGCATAACGGTTCCCCATACGAAGGTTCTCGTTGCCAAGCCACCAAATGCTGCGGTTGCATTTACGGTTAGAGCTACTTTATCGCCTTTGTTGATCACCGGTGTTAATTGCTGGCATGATCCATCTACGTCGTTGAGAACTATAACACCAAACTTATTGGAACTTAGGTTGAAGGCTTGGGTATCGAAGAGCCCGGTTGATGCAGGCGTCGAATTAAAGTTGTTCGAGTCATATGATAGTATACATTTTGTGGTTGAATTGGATAGCTGTAAAATGGTTGCAGATAGATCTATTGGCTTTGAACCCGCTCTTGGGACAATTATGATGGCAAGTTTGTCTATCTTTGTAGAAGAGCTATCAACATGTCCTTCTACTGCATACACCTCTGCACCAGTTGCAACCTCTCCAAGTGTTTCTTGACCCGTTACCATGGCTTGTCTCTGCAGGGTATTGCTTGTTTGGATGAGCACACTGGCAGCTATTCCAGCCACTAGAACCATTGCTATGAAGACGATCATTGTCCCTATACCTATTGCTCCAACGTTTTTCCTACCAACACAAATCTTACCTTTCATTTCTTGCACCCCATCTCCCAGGTAAAGGCACAATCGATTATTTGCTTAAATAGATTTTTTACAGGTGTATATGCAGATGCATGTGCAGGTGAGTCTATAGAAACTTATAATTCCTTAAGGCTTCAACTACTTCTTTACCCAGATCCGTAAGTCTGTAGAGTTTAATGCCGTTATTGGACTGCAGTTCTTCAACAACTTGTAAGTTCAGAAGAGAATCCTCCTTACGATATCTTTTTCCCATTCCCCTTATAGCTCCGATCACGTTGGTTGGAGAAGCCCTGATGTGGTAGGCTATCTCAGATATATAACTTCCATTGGGACCCACATCAAATAAGTATTCGAGTATCTTCCTCCTGACACTGCTTCTCCTTAGAGCTTTGAAAATAAATGGATTTTTTGCTAAGGAGTTATTTCTTTCCTGCATCCCATCCCCGCAAATGAAAGAAATTTCACTTAATAAATCGATCGATTTTAGTGCTCTCAACTTTAGTCGCAATTTCATCATAAGGGTTAAATAAAAAGAACCTATTAGGATAATACATGAGAGCCATAGGAACTACCTTTGTCTTACTTATCCCTATTGCATCAGCATTCTCTGCAATTGCTTTTCAACCGTTTACAGATAAGGAGGAGATAGAAGTTATCTACAGATTTGAAAAGCCTGTGATAAATAATATAGGGAAAGAAGAGAAACCTCTTTTCAGCATAGACATACCAAGCCTGCCAAAAACTAATAGAGAAGGAATTCCAAAACTTCCTGTTAAGCCAGGGAGAATTCTCCTACCAAAAGGAAAGGGAGTAAAAAGGATAGAGGTTGAGATTCCGAAAAAGATTTTCTTGGGGAGATTTCCCGCTGTTGAGAGAGGAGGAAAGGTCGTTCCATTAACTCCATCCGCTCAGATAAAATTTACCGACGACAAAAAGGAAAATCCACTCATAGAGAACGTTGAGGTCTATGTATTTAGAGGTTACAAGATATTGCACTTAAACATCTATCCCGTACACTACGATGCGAAAACTGGGAAAACATACTTTTTCCCTGTAGTTAAAATTAGAGTGTGGCTCAAACCTTCAAGCTACAAAGGTGGTTATAGAGGTTTGGAGAAAGATAGGGAGATCGTGGAAAGGATTGTTGATAATCCTGAAATTCTCGATACCTATGGTCCGGTTAAGGATAGTAAAGGGAGATATCAGTACCTCATCATTACTAGTGAAAAATTCAAAAATTACGATGGTGAACTTTCTTTCCACGATTTGGTTGAGCACAAGAAATCCATCGGCACGAATGCTACCATAGTCACGATCGAAGATATTTTGGCTAACGACAGCTTCTCCGTGAATGGAGAATGGGGGATAACAATCCGGATAATCCCTTTTATCAATCCCCTCTTTATGGCAGCAAAAGAATTTTCAATGATGTTCAAGCTAGGATAAGGAATTTCATTAGATACGCTTACATGACTTGGGGAGTGGATTATGTCCTACTCGCTGGCGATGCAGATGCTGGAAACCAAGAACAGAACATAGTCCCAGTAAGATACCTGTTTGCGGATGAAAGTAGCCTTCCATTGAGTTCATCGTATGAAGCTATGGACATACCATCCGATCTTTACTATGCATGTCTAGATGGGAATTTCAACTACGATGGGGATTTTCACTTTGGTGAAGCACCGAAATTTAATAGTATAGCAAACGTGGATGAGGCAGACCTCTATGCGGAGGTATGGGTTGGAAGGGCATGCGTAGACAGGGAGGAAGAAATCCAGAACTTCGTTCAAAAGGTTATAAGGTATGACAATCTATTCTATGACCCTTACTTCAAAGAGATACTATTCTTGGGAGAAACCCTTGGTGGATTGTTCTACTCCAAATGGGGAGGAGATTACAAGGATGTGGTGGAACCTTACGTTCCAGAGGTCTACCATTTGACCAAACTTTACGATAGAGACTCTCCAATGCACCAATGGAACATGACCTACTACTTTTACAGGCTCAGCCAAGATCCACCCATACTTATTAACCACGACGGTCATGGAAGTCCAACTTCTGCGATGAGATTGAACTGCGAAGGGATACTTACTCTCACCAACGAGAAATATTACTTCATATACTCCCACGCATGCTTGGCTGGAGCCTTCGATAATTATTGGCCCCCAGTCCATTATAAGAAGGATTGCGTTGCAGAATACTTTACGGTTGAAACTCCTCATGGAGCTATTGGAGTGATAATGAACTCGAGGTACGGTCTTGGAAGCAGAAATAGCATATTTTCTCCATCTGGGGCACTTGATGAGTCCTTCTTTAAGGCTTTATTTATTGAAAAGATCAGGGAATTTGGAAGAGCGAATCATTTTTCCAAGGAGGATAACATATGGAGGATAAACGAGAACGGAATAAGATGGGCATGCTATGAAACAAATCTATTGGGCGATCCACAGGTTGCTTTGAAAAATCCCGTGCTGAATATAAAGCTAGAGATTTCTATAACGCATCCAGTCAACGGAAGCTATCTTTACATAAATGACAAGCAGTTCTATGTGCCTTTTCTCAAGGTGCCTGCGATAATCGGAAAACTCACCATAAAAGCGAAGGTGAATTTAACACCTAGTTCCATATTGGAAGAGGTCGATTTCTTTATCGATGATAGGTTGATTTATTCGACCAGAGAAGAGCCTTACGAGGCGGTATGGTCAGATGGATCAACAGGCTATCATGTAATAAAGGTCATAGCAAAAACGAGGTATAACTTTACCGCTTCTGATCAGGTAAAAGTGTTCAGAGTGTACTGAAAATTCAATTTTGGGGAGGTGGAAAAGGAGTTGGAAG
>JAGHAD010000095.1 GCA_021161685.1 Thermoplasmata archaeon
GAGATATATATACAAATATATACAAATTATATTAAAAACGAATCTGTTATTTCTATTCAACTTTATACTTCCCATGGAAGCCACCCTATTATGTGGACCAATGTAAATCTTCCAACACCATATAAAAACTCAGACAAATATAATATGATAATCACTCTAACACCCTTGGGAGTAGATGTTTATCTTTTTCATGATGAAAAATTGTTTGTTAACTTCTTACCTACGGAACCTGTACACTTACTCTACCAAAACAATTTAAATGTATCATTTATGACTGTTAATTCTGTGGTCAGAATAAAAACGTTGAGTATAAAACCTTTTGAATTGTCCTCTTCAAACCCGAGTCATATAACAAATTATGTTAAAATCAATCCAACCCTATGGAAAGTCAAGGTTAATGCGAAAAAGCCCTTCATGCTTTCATTTGCTGAAAGTTATGATCCTTTGTGGGAGGCGAGGATTTACAAAAATGGTAAGATCGTTAAGAAAATTAAGCCTGTTCCGTTGTATGGCGTGATAAACGGTTTCTGGATAAATGAGACCGGAAACCTGAGCATAGAGATAAGGTATACACCCCAAGATTGGTTCGAGATAGGGCTATGGATATCTGGTGCAACCTTCATGGGTTGTGTGGGTTATATCTTCTATGACTGGATGAAGGATAAGAAGTTAAGAAGAAAGGCGAGGAAGAAAGGATGTGGAAAGGAAAAAAGAAAAAGATAGCCTCCTTAAAGCCCTTGATACCTTACATACTCACATCAATCCCCATAATAACATCCCATCTTCTCTTTCAGAATAACGATCTGCTCATCCTAGCAACCTTCATCATCCTCATACCTCTCTTTGCCATCCTTAAATTCGATGGAAGGATACCAGTAGCGTATGCAATCGCTTTGCTTATACTGGCTGCCTTCATCTTGGCATTCCAGAAGAGCGAAGATCTAGCCAATCAAATAGCTATTTATTCTTACTGGTTATTAGTTGTTGGCGTAGCATGTCTAACCATAGATTACTTCAGAGAGCAAAGGAGAGCAAAGAAATAATCCTGCTCATCCCTATCTTAAGCCTGGCAATTTCTCTTACGCTTTACCCTCACCTAAATTATCCATATCCCCTGCATGTAGATGAATGGTTTCACTTAGCTGAAGCAAAACAGATCGCTTCAAACTCAAAGATAGATTGGTTCACTGGGGGGAAATTTAACCTAGGTATGGAGAGGGCATGGCACTTAAGCTTAGCTTTGATATACCTAATTTTCAAGCCAACCGTAAAGCAGTGGATATATTTACCAGCGATAATGCATGCAATATCGATATTGGCGATATTCTGTTTCGTATCTCGACTATATGGTAAAAAGGAAGCGCTCTTTTCATCCTTGCTGATAGCTCTTTTACCAAGCAACGTAACCATGGGTGGACCGGTTTTTCTTATGCCAGTTAACCTGAGCTTGATATTCATTCCAATAGCATTGCTGTTTGCCTTTGAGTTGATAAAGATCAAGAAAGTCTACAACTACCTTTTTCTATTCTTAACAGCAACTTTTCTACTGTACGCTCATCCACCAACAGCCCTGGTATTGATTTTAATCCTAGGAATTTACCTTTTGATTCTTATCTTCTCGAGAGAGAAAACAAAAGCACTGTACCTATTTGTTACCATGACATCTTCAGTCCTGCTCTCTCTTCCAAACTATATCTATTTTTTGCATGAGAGAGGATCGGAGATAAAGTTCAATTTCTGGGTCTATCTACAAGGAATTCCTCTCCTCTTTGGAATCATACCAACTCTGTTCTTTATACTTGGGACATACTTTGTATTGAGGGATTGGGAAAAGAGGGATCTCTCTCTATTGCTAACCTCGCTAATCCTTATCCTTAACATCCTGTTCTTTACAGGAAAAGGCTTCACTTACCTCCTACCCTACCAGAGGACATTTATCCCCCTCTTTCTCATAATGTCTGTGATAGCTGGAAAAGGATGTGCAAAGCTGTTAGGTATACATAAACCCATCAAAAAAGCGGGATTGGCTATTCTGATGGTTCTACTGGCAATAACAATCTGTTCTGAAATTGAAAGAAATATCAGCGAAAAGTATTACCATCTAATCGATGATGAGGATTACGAAAGTTTTCTATGGATAAAGGAAAACATTCCAAAGAATGCAACGGTTCTACTAGACCCCTGGAAGGCGAGAGCCTTCCCAGCTATCGCCGAAAGAAAGGTATATGCTGTAATGCCCTTTGGTCCTAATGAAGAAAAAATGGAACGAGTTGAAAGAGCAAGGGCTTTTCTAAAAAATGAGTGTACCAACACCTCTTTCCTTATGGATAACAACATATCTGTTGTGTACACAAAAGATGGTTGTCAAAATGAGGAGCTTATTAAGGTAAGAGAGAATATCTACGTGCTGAAGGGTTTTGGTTGGGAGGATTATCGATTACATCCTTTTTCTGTAAATGTAGATCACTACTAGGATTATGGCTATCGCTATTATGATGCTTATAATTATCATTGTTGGGAAGCTTGGCTTAACCTCTTCATAGGGTTTGACTTCTCCGGTTACAGGATCATAGATATAATCTATCTTCCCATCTCCATCGAAATCGATGCGATACTTCCCATTCTTGAGATCAACATCCGTTTTTATTCCGGTATCGAGATTGTAGAAGACATCATAAACTCCATCATCATTGGTATCTACGAGATAAGTTGATGTACCATTTATTGTAGGTCTTGTATACAAAGTCTCTTTCTTCGGATCTGATCCAACGATATCTTCGATACCGTCAATCAAACCATCGTTATCATCGTCAGTATCTACAGAATCTGGAACGTGATCATCATCTGTATCCTCTGGATAACTACTGGCATTGTATGGATCTGTTCCATACATTTGCTCTTCCTGATCACTCCATCCATCACTATCTGTATCCGACTTTATCTCTATTCTCTTTGATGTAGAGTTTGAAAGCCCATCGTTATCCACCACGGTCAAAACGACGGTATAGTTTCCAGGTTTAGAGTATGAATGGTTCACTTTGACTCCATATCCCTTGGTTCCATCCCCAAATTGCCATGTGTAGTTTACTATATTTCCATCTGGATCATGACTGTGAGAAGCATCAAAGGTTATAGTTTGGTTTGTAAGGGCAGAATCTGGGGATTTTATTACCGCTACTGGTGGATGAAGCTCTGTTGGATAAGAGATGTTTACTTCTAGAGACGGTGACCAACCACTCTCTGCACCTCTTGAATCTATGGCTTTTACTCTCACGTGATAAATTCCTGCTTGAGACCATGAGTGAGATGCTGTAGCGATATCTCCAGAGCTATAGAGATCCGTGGTGTAGGTTGTCCCGTCTCCCCAATCAAATACATACTTTATCAGATTTCCATCAGGATCTGTTGTTGAGGTTGAAAATGAAAGCATCTGATCAATATATCCATGGGTTGGTCCAGAAGGTTTCGATGGTGCATAGGGCGGATGGTTTGCTGGTGCTCCGGATGGTTGGTAAACCTTAAAAGTTTGGGATTTTTCGGATTGGTAGATGTAACTTGAAGATTTTACAAATAGTTTAGCATAGAATGTTCCGGTAACATGGGCTTTGTACCTTATCTCATATTTTACCTCCAGATAGCCTCCATATCCATACCCATAACCATATTGGTGCTGATTACCGGCATACTCATCGTAACCGTATCCATAACCATATCCATAGGCAGATGAGGGATTTTCCGATTTCAAAATAACCTCAAATTTTCCTAATGGATCCTCCATCTCACTACCATCTATAAGAAACTTCACGTGAGCAACGTATTCATCATTTCCTGACCTGAATATTGTAAAATTCAAGAAGCTAACGGGAATTCTCTCACCTTCTCTTATAATGAGCTTTACATCTGAGAATACAAGGGTCTTATCTATCTCTATGCTTGTTGAACTTGGTTCACCGGCGCTTAGGTAGACCGCTTTCGCTGGAGGTGAAAACGTGAGAATGATTAAGATTACAATAAGAAATGTCACGATAAATGGTACCACCTTTTTATGGATATCCATTCACC
>JAGHAD010000157.1 GCA_021161685.1 Thermoplasmata archaeon
CCTTGTATCATAGCCTGTATCACCCAAAATGATCTCTATCTTGATCCATCCTTTGCATCCCCTTAGCATCTTTTTGAGTTGTTTTGAATCTGATGATGTTCCTTTTGTTAACAAACAGTAGATTATTTTCTTGGACAGCAGATCAACGAGAATGTGTACCTTTTTGAAATCCCTCTTCTGCTCTTTCCCAAATCTTATGACAGCTCATGCACCTTTTTGATGGGTTTTCAGTCCAGTCGAATCGACACCTGCCAGTTTTACCCTATCTGGAATCAGGTTGAGGTTTATCCTTGATAGAATATCCTTGCTAAGATACTTCATGGTATTCTGTATGGTCTTATAACAGGGTGCTCTTTTCATTTCAAGCATCCTATATATCCCTAAATCCTTGACAGCACTGGCTATGCCTCGATAGGACAGACCAAAGAATATCTTGAAGAATAGAAGGATCACAAGTCTTGATAACTTGAATTCTCTTCTTCGAATCGGTTTATCCAGCTCCTCAAATAACTCGCTCAGATTCAAGATACGCTCAATTTCATTTGATCTGGATTTATCGTATTCTGCCCATGGAACACTAACATCTTTATACCTTTTACATTCTTCATAATTTGGAATAGCTCTTTGCATCCCATCACCTCGTAGATGCAAAGAGCTATTCCTTAAAAATAATTACACAAAGCAGTCTCGCAACCTTCTTAAACTGTGCTCGCATAAAGGGGCGAATGATGAAAAAGATCAAGCCAAAAATAGATCCTTCTTGCTACATAGCCAGCAGTGCGATCATAATAGGAGATGTCACCATATGCAAGGATTGTAGTGTTTGGCCAAACGCCGTCATAAGAGGCGATAGGAACAGTATCTTTATAGATGAGGGTACAAATGTTCAAGATGGATGCATTATACATACCGATGAAAAACACTGTGTTAGGATAGGAAAACATGTATCCATAGGGCACGGCGCCATTGTGCATGGTGCAATAATAGAAGATGCTTGCCTCATTGGTATGCATGCCACGATCTTGAGCGGGGCAAAAATTGGAGAAGGTTCTCTCATTGGAGCGAATGCTTTGGTAAAAGAGAATGAAGAGATTCCAAAGTACAGTCTGGTAGTTGGCGTTCCAGGCAAAGTTATAAGGAGAGATGGAAAATTGAAGGAGATGATCTTGAGAAACGCCAAGGAATATAGAGAACTTGCAAGAAAGCATAAGGAGGGTATTTTTGACTAGCTTGATTTTACAACCTCTACCCTCAATACATTTCCCTTCCTTTCAGTAATGAACTTTACCGGTAGGAATTTCTCAATGAGCCACATGTTTGTTCTCGCATGGTTGGATAATTCTCTAACCAAAAAGGTTGACTTTTCCCCGTAATGAGTGGCCACAAAAGCCATGTAAGGTAAAAGCTGATCGGCGGCATGAACGTCTAAAGAAACTTTGGACTCTATCTCTTTTATCAACTCATCGATGCACATGCTTCCAAGTTTCTCCGATGGCAAACCTTTCTCTCCAAGCATTGTAGATCCAACCACCGTTTCTTTCGACTTCGACCATAAGGTAGCAACAACTCCTTCAGAGAGAGCATCATCCGCTCTTTCTATATCGATCCTTTCATCATATGAAACTGCCTTCCTTAGTATAGCCTGTTTTGTCCTTTCTCCCACATGGTTTGGGAGTTTTGATACTGCTATCCTACCTTCTATTGATCGATACTCTTGTTCAAGAACCTGAAATGCTTTTAATCTGCCTGTTGGATGTACAATGACCTCTACCTCTCCTCCTCCCTTCGGATAGAAACCTCTCCTTAATAGTTTCCCTTCTACTTCAAATCCAAATTTTGACAAAAGTGGTATAAAAACCTCTGTAAAGTAATCCCATGAGGGGGACCATTTTACATCGGTTCCCCCTCTCACTTTAAATGTAAGTTCTTTTTCGGTTTGCAATGATGCAAGGAGGATGCTCTGGAAAACTAGGGTTATGCTCCCAGCCGTGCCAATATCCAACTTGTAGCTACCTCCCTTTATCTTTCCAGGAGAAAAATTCACCCACGATGAGCCAATATGGAGACCCTCCACCCTAGCATCTGATATCATTTGCAGAGCCTTCAGAGCGGTCAGGTGCTGAGCACGAAGCCCTGGATTTGGACGGTTTGCCCTTATGTTTCTAATTTTTACATCCTCACCCGTTAATATGGACATGGCTACCGCGGTTCTTAGAATCTGTCCCCCTCCTTCCCCATACGATCCATCTATCTCTATCATTTTTTCTCAAGTAGGTTAAGTAACATTCTTAAAGCTTCTTCACAAGCCCTTTCCTTTATGGTAAGCCTGTCTCCTTCAAACTGAAATTTTTTAACAATCGTCCCTCCATGATGTGAAATACCTATATAAACTAAACCAACTGGTTTCTCCTTCGTTCCTCCAGTTGGTCCAGCTATTCCAGTAACAGATAACCCAATGTCGACCTTGGCTTTTTTCCTTATACCCTCTGCCATCGCCCTAGCCACTTCTTCGCTCACCGCACCAAATTTCTCTATAATATCTTCTGGAACATCGAGCAACTCGACCTTTGCTCTATTACTGTATGATATCACTCCTCTATCAAAGTAGAGTGAGCTTCCAGGAATGTTAGTAAGGGTATGTCCAACTAATCCTCCGGTGCACGATTCGGCTGTTGCAATTTTAATACCCTTTTCTTTCAATAACGAAGATACTTTCCTCAGTAATTCCATGCGTTGCTCTAATGCATGTACCTTGCTATAAATATTTCTTTGGCTAAGCTTAAATAGAAGACAAGTATAATTACGTATTGCAGCCCCGTGGTGTAGTGGTCAATCATGCCGGCCTTTGGAGCCGGCGACAGCGGTTCGAATCCGCTCGGGGCTACGCTCCCGTGGTGTAGTCCGGTTAATCATTCCGGCCTTTCGAGCCGGCGACCCGGGTTCAAATCCCGGCGGGAGCATAACATAAAGAGAAGCAGTGCTACTTGCAACCCCCACAAATCTTGGCAGAGAATGAGGTCACGCAAGAAATACGACTGCATGTGCTACAGTGATAAGAGGCTACATATGTGTCCTCGTCCCTCCTCAAACGATGCAAAACAACTGTAACTACGAGATCTGTCTCTGAAGAAAATGCTGGAAACTTCATTTTTTAGACTGATTCTTCTTATCTTTTGTTTTCCTCAGCCTTATCAGCCCAGCCTCTAACCGAACAAATTCCATTTCTTTCCTGTTAAGCTTATCAAGATCTATACCTAACTCCTTTGCATATTCCTTCACTTTTGGCAGCACATCTGGATTTGCCTTTTTCCAGAAAGGTCTCAGTTCCCTGAGAAATATGTTAACTGTAACAGGTCCTATGCCTTTAAATTCCAGCAACCTTCTTTCCAGATCTCTCTCATCCTTCGCCCTTTCATGCAAATTTTCGAGGGATCCATATTCCTTCAACAACTTTTCGCATATTTCCAAAAGCCTAGTTGCAGTTGAAAAATCATACCTTACGTAGCCTCCTTCATCGAGTACACTAACTAGCTCATTCCATCCCGCATCTAACATCTTCTTTGGATCAAGTAGATTGTACTTTTCAAATGTCTTGTAAGTCCTTTTTGCGAGTTTTTCGGATATTCTTTTTCCAAAAAGGAAACTTGCGATGAACCACTTGAAAATTTCTCTTCCACCCTTTGCTAAGTCGATTCCAAGCTCCTCAGAATATAGCTTACTTTTCTTCAACTCATCTAACTTCACAAAATCTTGAAAACTTCTGGCTAAAAATAGTTTTTCCGAAAGGCGACTACAAGACCAGATGCTACTTTCCGAAGGATTCGAAAGCTACGATCCAGGAGTTCCAAGAGGAATACCTCCAGATTGGTACATACACTTGCTAGTAACTGAGGAAGCGCACATAGATGCTTACCGATGACTACAATTTTCCCCATCGGGCGTGGGTATCAAAGGGGCTGCATGATCTATTTGCTCTAGATACCTTTCTGGATCAGATAAGTTATAAGCATAGGTAGTTCTATTGATGTCTCCTTACATTGTGGGGTAAAAAGATATAAAGAGGAGGTTATACTCCTTGTTTTTAACTTATCTCGTACTTTCGGAGCTACTGGATTGGTGGACCTGGTTTAGCTTCATTGATGAATACGTCATGATGTGTTTCCTCTTTGTTTCCCAAGATATCTATTGCATAGTAATCAACATAAACTGGCTCTAGAGTAGAGTTATGTGTTATTGTAATGTAGCCCGTAAAGTACTGCAGTTCGCTTGTAAACCAGTCTGTCCATTCACCATTTTCTCCTATCTTATACCTGTAGCGGATGTAGAACAATCCCACTGGTGGGAACTCCATGGGCATATTGGTTCCCGTTGGATCTTTTGGTATATACTTTCCACCATGTTCCGTTGTTCTTAGGATGATTGGATTGTAGCCAAATGCCTGTGTTTCTGGTGGTGTGTCATCAACTATGCAGCTTAGGTTGTGAACGGTTTTTTTCCTTGTTTTGCAGTAAGTCCTGAGAGTAGTATTCAATATAGTTTAGACCTTGGTTTTTGAGAGTGAAACCTAGTTTAGCTACACTTATTGGCCCTTGCTTCTCCTCATATTCCTGCCAATCCGTCCATCCATCAAAAGTGTTCCAGGTTCGGTAGTAGATTGCTCCTACCCCTACTGGGCATCTTCCTTGGTCTTGGGCTTGTAGTCTAATGTAGCTATGGTTTGTTACGAACAGTGGTAGTGAGATGTAGATGTCTCTTATTTCGGGTGGAATGTCTTGTATGATTTGAGCGAGTAAGTGTTTGGTCCAGTTGAATTTTGGTTCACTGATGGTAATGTTTGACAATGGTGGGGTATTATCAACTTTTAGTATTCTCTCATGAATCTCTTCTTCATTTCCTAGATTATCAACGGCGTACCATTTAACCACATGAGAGCACTCTTCTGGGATGTGGAACAAAGCTACACTTCCATTAACCACAAACCATGTTGTTCCATTGTCATAGCTGTAGTAAATTTCCTTGACACCGCATGCACATTCTGGATAATCGGTTGAATTGAGGTATATTGGAGTATCAGAAGTTACCCATTCTCCTCTCTCATCTTTATAGAATGGTTTTCCTATGTCTGCGGAAGTATGCGGGGGAGTATCATCTACGAAATGCGTTACATTATGTACATTCTCAACATTCCCGGCGGAATCAACAGAAAAGAACTCTATATGGTACATACCTTCTCTCGATAAATCGAAACTCCCATTGTATAACATCCATTGTGTCCAATTACCATTGTACCATATCCTATAATAGGTAGCTGTAACGTTGGAAAGATCATCACTTGCGTTGAAGCTTAGTTTGGTTGATGAGGTTATCCATCTTCCTCCTTCATATTTTGGAAAACCGATCCTTTCCTCGGTGACCGGAGGCAGGCCAAAGAGAGAAAGAACAAAAGAACCGATGAAACTCGTTGAATTCCCGTCTTTTGAGAGATTTCCATCAAGATAAAGAGCCTGATCTCCCTCAACGAGTAGAGGCAGAACATCGCTCATGTTGAAGGTTACTAGAAAGTCAGAAATACCATTGCCATTGTGATCTCCTGCATGCGAAACGAAAGAAGGTTCTATTTTCCCATTAAGGTGGATTTCTTCTAACTTGTATGCCGGCAGGTCAGATATCTCTGGAAATTCCACGTAACAGGAGAGATTTGAAGGTGGAGAGTAGTAATCAATCGATTGGGGTGCAACGTTTACGATTGGTATATAAATACCGGCTGGCGCCTTTGTTAAAGAGTAAGTGATAGAGGTTGCATTGATCAGATCAGCCATTACTTGGCTTAGATTGAGGCAGTCTAGATAGAGGGAATCGTTAACCCTAATGTAGAAAGAAGTGAGATTTTCTATCTCCCCATCGGTGAAACCCATCCAGCGCAGGTATTCTCTTTCGAATTGGGGCAATCCATTAAGAGATAGGTTTTCCTTTATTGCATCGATATCGTCTTTAGTTAATGGAGGCAAAGAACTTATCAATGTGTCGAGCTGAGATTTTATCGATTCGAGGAGTTCTTTTATCATCTCCATATAGCTTCTAAAACATGCATAGTGAATGGCTGCAAGCTTGTATTCTCTAAGCTCTTCTGCTCCAAGGAATTTTGCATAGGCACTTTTTCTTGCTTCAGCTATTGAAATTAGCTTTAGAGCATTTTTGGCGAGTTCTTTCTCTGTACCTTCTGGTATTTCTTTTAAGAGGGGGACATAGAAACTTCTTGGAGTTGTCAAGCTGTATATGTTATAGTCGGGATCGACAGAGGCAACATAGCTAATCTCACTTAAGACCCATGAGGTTGCTTCCACCGCAAAGAGCCCCGCAGCAATACCCCATCCAAATGGAACAAGAAGGGCTTTAAATCCGGCTGCAGTTGTCATAGATGCAAGTTCCGCAGACAAGAAACTTTCCGCAAGCAAGCCCAATTTTGCGGGCTCAACCCAAACGTCAACATATCCTTCAGATCCAGGCGAGGAATCTCCTAAACCTTTATAATGATACCTCATATGCCATATGCCGTTGATGAAGCTACTTGCCTTTTCAGCGTATCCCTCATAGTCGAGCACAGCCAGAGCATTTTCCATCTCTTTGAGATATGTCTTTAGACCGGCGCTGAAAATGGACTCAACGATACCTATAATTCTGGTTAGACTCCATGGTTCTATCCAATTCCATCTGTTGGAGATAATGAAATTCCATTCTTTTGTCTCATTGGATATAAGAGTAGTGTTGAGAGTTGTACCAAAATCATAAATCTGGCTGTAAGAGGAGTTTGAGAGTATACAAGAAGATTTTTCGCTGAGCTCCCATTCAGACTGTATTTCTTCTTCCAAAAGATTGTAAGCCGTGAAGTTATAATCCAAACCAAAAGTAAAGTTCTTCTTACCATCTGGCAATAAGGTGGAGCTAACATTCAGGTTTATTTCGTACGGGTGATACATCTTTCTTTCAAAGAAGTTGGAGGAAGGGTATGTCCATCTTACTACTATCGGTGAAACTGACACAATCTTGATCTCGAGGTATGGGATAAGCTGACCGTTCTCCTTACTATAGAAGCGGGTGATGGGTATATTATTCTCACACCAATCTTCTTCATCTCTTATTCTCCATCCATAATTTGGATAAACACCTTTCACGAAATTGATAACATCGGCAGTGACATTCCATTCCATCCATTTGTTCTTCTGCGAAGGTACTGTAGCTGTTGCAACCACCGTGCTATCATATGTAGGTTGTGTCTTCCACGTTACCGTGTCTTCATTCCAATCTTCTAAAACCCTATAAAGGCTCAATACCCTTCCGGCTGGGTTGCTATCCCACCATCTGCAGTAATATAACTTCAGTTTTGCGTACTCAATTACACAGTCCGATGGTATGGAAGATAGGTCAAATTTGATCAGAATGTCCCATCCCCACCCATCTCCATGGGAGGGAGGATGACCTCCACAATCATTTCTAACGGAGAGAATCTTTGCACTACCACGATTTTCATTTGGATAATTTTGAAGGATCATGGTATCATCTGTTGGATATATCTTTATGATGGTATCTACAGATTGATCCGTTTCAGAGGAAGTAGTATCACTCATTGTCAAAGTAAGCAGAGAGAAAAATCGCAAGAAAGATCTCGATCTTCTTTGTCATCCCCTCACCACCTCCACCCCTTTAAGTGGTAATGTAAGATTTAAGATTTACTATTCTTATCAGAGGGACTGTCAAGAAATAGATTTTTAATCCCCTCCTGACTTTTTAAGATCAGGAGGGGATAAGGGATGCTACAGCAATTATTGGAATTGGTCAGAAAGGAAAATATTTTTCGATGGAATCTCTACTATGCAGGTATATCCTTCAGGAAAACAAGCAGGTTTCTTGCAGATTTCGAAAGATTCGGCCACGAATCTGTAAGGGTGTGGTATCATAAGATGTCTAGAGTTTTCACTACCTCCAAGAAATACAGGGGATGCATAGCAGTAGATGAAACTAAGATAAAGATTGAAAATAGAGATTGGTATGTCTGGGCAGCAATAGATGTGGACAGTTGGGAGATAGTTGGTATCATGGTTACTGAGTGGAGAACATCCATAGATGTAATCAAGTTTGCTA
>JAGHAD010000032.1 GCA_021161685.1 Thermoplasmata archaeon
GCGCCAAGAACGAAATCGAGCTGATCAAACGGAAACCAATTTTCTCCCCTCTCTTTTCCAATTCTTCTTTTAAAGAAACTCTCTATCAAATCGCCAAGAAGTGCCCCAAAGCAAAGCGAAGAAACTATGGGTATCGTTAGAGGGAATCCTCCAAACCGATTTAACCCATAAAAATTAAGGCCGTTTTCATCCAGATAACCTGCTATGGTAGATAGGGAAAAACCTACAATCATGCCGATGAGGGAGCCAAGGAAGAAGCCGCGCCACGTCTTTCCATCTCCAAATATCCTCCTTCCATCCCTCCATTTCCTGCCAAGATCTATTGGTAATCCTCCTCCAACGAGTAGAGCCCCTCCATTTGCAGCGTATGCCGGAAGAAATATCCATATCGCCTGCAGGATGATTTCAAATCCCACGCTTCCGAAATATGAAAACCTAATTAAACGATTTTTTAAGTCTTCTCTCTCTCCTTGGAAGTGCTAATAGGAGGAACTTTGATACCGCATATGTATAGATAATTACACCGTACACCAGAACAATACTTGCCACGTATGCAGTTCCAGTTGGAATTACCGTGATTGGCCTAACTGGCATAACTGCGATCACGGAAAGAAAAAAGTAGTACCACTTCCTCTCCCCACCCATGTAGCCAATTCCATATCCTATCATGGAACCAGTTGCTCCATGTAAAAAAATGAGAGCTAAACCTATAATAATAGACATCGCCGCAAACGTTAATTCTGGTACCTTCCCCCTAAAAAAAACCAATGTTGAAATTGGTACAAATATAGAACCAAAACCCAAGCCAACTGCCAGCCCGTATATTGGTGTGTCCTTTTTTTCTCTGAAAGTTCTGTAGTTGAGTATCATTAACTTTGAAAGCTGTTCCATGAGGGGAAACAAGAGAAAGATAACGATTGAGCTTGCCGAACTCGTCAAAAATTCGATGATTATTACCACAAAACCCATGGCTATGCCTGCCAAAAAAGAAAGAAACAGCTTTTTCTCAGAAAAGTACCCTTCAAACTTTCTCAATGAAAACCACATGATAAAAAGAGTAACCACTATGCTGGATATTATTACTCCATTCACTATCGCCGTATTCACAAGGAATGGAGGTCTTAGCATTAATAAGGCTTTTTCGCAATCTATTTAAGGGCTTTCTAAATTAAAACCTGCGGAGGGAGATCGAATTGTTGCAGATAAGATGGCATGGTCATGCATGCTTTGAGATAAGAAATAAACTTACCATAGTAACAGATCCGCATGATGGAAAATCGATAGGCTTGCCAGCACCCTCTGTAAAAGGAGACATCATTCTAGTTTCCCACGATCATTACGACCATAACAGTGTCAAGACCGTGGAGAAGGAAGGATCGATTATCGTTAGAGAAGTTGGAGAAAAAGAAATCGAAAACATACGCATAAAAGGTGTGCTATCATACCATGATGAAGAGAAGGGAGCAAAAAGAGGAGAAAACATCATTTTCAAATTTACATTTGACGACATAAACTTCTGCCACCTTGGAGACTTAGGTCATGTACCAAATGATGATATCGTAAAAGAACTTGGCGAGATTGATGTATTATTTATCCCGGTTGGTGGAACATTTACCATAGATGCAGAAGGAGCATGGAAGACGGTCGATAAGCTTAAACCAAGGATAACTGTCCCGATGCATTTCAAGGTACATGGTTTATCTTTGCCAATATCTGATGTAGAGCCCTTCCTAAATAAAGATAGATCTAGGGTTGTGCACGTGGGAAACGAAATAGATATAGAGAAGGAAGAGCTCCCAAAGGAGATGGAAATCTGGGTCTTCAGCCTCTGAGCTTATCAAAGACCTCTGGATTAACGCAGTACTTTGGCTTTTTTCCTTTCAAACTTGCCACGAGGTTCTCGGCAGCTAAGATGGCCATCTTTACTCTAGTTTCAAAGGTTGCGGAGCCAATGTGGGGAAGCAGAACGACGTTATCCAGTTTTTTAAGTTCTTCATTTACCTCTGGTTCGTTCTCATAAACATCGAGACCCGCACCAAATATTCTTTTCTCCTTAAGGGCTTTAGCGAGGGCTTTCTCATCAATTATTGCTCCTCTGGCAGTATTTATGATAACCGCTCCTTTCTTGACCATTGACAATTCCTTTTCCCCTATTAGATGATGGGTTTCCGGTGTTAGGGGAAGGTGTATAGAGATGAAATCGGATTGCTTTAGCAAATCCTCTAAACTTACTTTTCTTGCTCCAAGCTCCTTCTCAAGAACTTCGTTTTTGCTCCTATTGTAATACAGAACCTTCATGTTGAGACCTTTCGACTTCAGAGCAAAAGCAGTACCTATTCTACCTGCCCCTATAATACCAAGGGTAGATCCAGATATTCTCTTACCGAGCATTAAGAGAGGAGACCAACCTCTAAACTTACCGGATCTAGTGAATCTATCCCCTTCCACCACTCTTCTGGCAACCGCAAATAACAAAGCCCACGCAAGCTCTGCCGTGGCATCGGTGAGTACATCTGGGGTATTGCTAACGATGATTCCTCTCCTTGTGGCTTCCTTGACATCTACATTGTCATAGCCAGCGGCATAGATGGAAATCGCTTTCAACCTGTCTCCAGAAGAGATGACTTCCTTATCTATTGGATCGGTAAGAAGACAGAGGAGGCCGTCTTTTCCCTTTATGCCCTCTATTATTTCCTTCTTTTTTGGTATCCTGTCATGTGGAAAAACCTGAACTTCGTCGCATTCCTTTTCCAAAATTTTAAGACCTTCCTCAGGTATCTTCCTCGTCACAAAAACCTTCATCCCAGCACCTCCGCCTTTTCTCTTATTTTAACCAGCTTGATAAGTAAATCGTTCAGCTCGGTTTTTATGCCAATCTCCTTGCCAGCTCTTGATATGAATCCGTTTATTGAATCGATTTCCGTTCTCTTCCCCCTTCTCAAACTTTGAGCCATGGAAGAAAAATTGTCTGAGGTATTTTCCAAGATTTTTTTCATTCTTTGCAAAACTTCTTTTTCGCTCGCTTGCACATTGCCCTTTGCTTTTGCCACTTCCAAGGATTCTCTCAAGACTTTCTCTGCAATAGAAAATAGAGTATCATGTTCCAGTATATCTCCATTTTTTATATCGAATACTGCCGTTATGGGATTGATACAGGAATTTATCACTGCCTTTATCCAAATTTCTTTCCAAATGTTACATGAAATTGATGTCCTGATTCCAGCTTCATTAAACTCATTTTCTATTCTTTTTAACCTTTCCGTAATCC
>JAGHAD010000050.1 GCA_021161685.1 Thermoplasmata archaeon
AAACGGAAAGAGTATTTGGGAACGTTTCGTATATCTAGCCAAATCCTTAAAACCTTCCCTCTGTGATGCGGTTAAGAATGTACTTCTAGTATTATAACCTCCTCTCTTCAGATCTTTCGAGAGTTTTAAATTCACAAAAATAGTTTCTCCAGTTGGCCACTTCGTTGGCTCTTCCTTTGGTAATTTCATGATCGTGTTAACCATTGGAGTTATAACTGGTAAGTATCGCGATTCTATGCTTGCACATGTTTGAACGGTCGCTTTATCCTTCCAGGAATCAAGTTTTTCTATAATCCTGTCATAAAACAGGGTTCTCGCAATCAGAGCGGAGCAATCTTGAATATCCCATGATATGATTCTTCCAACAGCATTTTCCATGAACGGATACCTGGTATATGTATCGTTCTCGGGATCCTCATGCTCTGGATCAATATCACCATAGATGAAGTCGCTTGGAAGTCCGAATCCCTTGATGACTGATTGCTCATCATTTTGATAGTAAAACATCGGAATCATTGTAGCATCTCCCAGTATCCCAACATGGATGGGATTTTCCGCATAGTATTCTCGTAATGATTTCAGATCCTTTGATGGAATACCTGCAATCTTTCCAAGCAACTCGTTTAGATGCTCGTGTATCCTCAAAACGTGTTCATTGCAATAGATTATCAGTTGTTGATTTCCAGATGGATAGACGATGCCCTTGATGCCTATCTTCTCATCTCCGGCAAATGCAAAACTGCTATTGGCAAGAACAACTCCTCTGTGATATGCAGTCAAATATGGAGCCAATGATGACAAGTTTTTCATTAAAGGCTGTCGTGGATCATTGATCTCCTCAACCGTTATTTTCAATCTGTATCTTCCCTCATTCCTTGAGAACCACTTACCAATAACCTTTGCTGTATATTCTCCAGGTTTACCATACACAATAATTTCTGAATGCACCTTATCAACGATGATATCCCCATTCTCTATCTCTGGCAATCCTGCCTGCGTGGAGGTATACATGCATGTTTTTCCATCCGGATCCTTGATGATGAGCATTATCTCGTCGCCAAGCTCGCTGACATGCTCGGAATCTTCATTTATCAGATCTATTTTTATACGAGCATATTTATAATATGGAACCTTAAATGCATGATGTTTTGAAAATCCTTTGAGTAAAGCATTTATAGTTTGAGCTGGAAGGAGGACGGTTGAAGGAGCTTTTCCCTCAAATTCGAAGTGAACTCTATCCAGCACCGTAGCTTCCTTGGTATCTGAAGGATTTGTAATGGTAACGTAACTTACTCTTCCAAATCTCTCATTGATAAGTTTTACGAGCAGATCGTTTATCTCTTCGGTACTTTCAAATCTCCAAGTTTTTCCATAAGGTTTTAGATTCCCGCAAATGAAGGTGTATTTTATACCAAGTCTCTTCAACTGGACTTCTATCTTCTCGATGTTATCTGTTACAAATACCGGAATATTCAGATAGCTTGCTAGTGGAACTGCAACTATACCCATTTCGTATCCTTTCTGGCTGTTTTCAATGATTAATGCAGAATCGCTTTCCTTCCAAATCTTGCTCAGATCAATAGAAACTTCTTCCGGAGAACCAGCTCTTATTTCTTTATACACGCCAGGATAAAGGTTCTTGAATCTGCAGATCGATGGTGATGGATTTTCAAAATCTTGGACAAGCAGAGGTTGAGCGTGTCGTTCTGAACCTTCATAGTACAGCGCAACGGGCGTGGCGATTAATACATAAAATGGATTATCTTCGCTCACGATAATGGGAGCCGCTCCAAGCGACCTTTGGGATTTCAACCTTTCGATCGTTTCCAGATCAAATCTTGTCTCAACCACCTGCTCTCTCTCATGTTCTCTGATCAAAGCCATGAGAAAAGACAGGGAAATCAATAGGAGGGAGGAGATCACCAGTATCGCGATCTCTTTCCGTTCATCTCTCAACCATGTTTTCGCCATGCCGAGAAGATTGATTATCCGCTCTTTGTTTGAGAAGCCGTGCATCGCCTTTTATCTATCATTACAAGCACATCCCAGATGAGGACTATCGCCGTTGTTATCACCACTCCTAGCAGAAGATCCAGCAAGACGTTTTCTCCTATCAGGAAGATCTCACCATTCCAGAGATGATCCACTACCCCGAATATTGCTCCTCCTGCCAGGAGCAGATTTAACCATGATTGGTAAACATCCTCTTTCCAGTCTTTTATCCTTCTTCTCATGATGTAATGCGCAATCGCAGCTGCAGTAGGTATCGTGTAGCACACCATTCTTTCACCCATGCTCGAATCAAGTTGCTCTATATATGACTTTTGGGGTGCACTGCTCACGGCTGGCGCCATTAACCGTTCAACCGATCGTTTCCAACAATCTTTTTTATCCTTTTTAGAAATTCTTTTGCAGTATCTTGATCCTCTCCTTGTGTTGTTCATGATTCGCAACAAATTGTTCATGCAACATGAACATTTTAATCCCATCCCGAATCATCTGCATCTTACCATAAAGACAGTAATGGTTAAATACAATCCCACAATATCTTCAACCGAAAACTATTCGGCTTCCCAAAAATGGTGGAAGGATGGTGACAAGAAGGACGGAGCAGTACATAGAGGTTATTCACGAGATAGTCAAGAAGAAAGGTTACGCTAGAGTTAAAGATGTCTCCGAATCACTTGGAGTTGGATTTTCTGCGGTTTCGGAGATGTTTGGCAAGCTCAGCGAGAAGGGGTATATAAACTATGAAAAACATGGAGGAGTAACCCTTACCGAAAAAGGAAAGAGGTTGGCGAGCAAGCTATCGAAGAGGCATAAAGTACTAAGGGATTTTCTTGTGATCCTTGGCGTAGATGAGAAGATAGCAGATGAAGATGCATGTGAGATCGAGCATGTTGTGAGGAAGGAAACCATGGACAGGCTTACAAAATTTGTTGAGTTCGTTAAGAGCCATGAGGATCCTTTATGGCTGAAAAGATTCAAGGAGTACTATGAAACCGGTAAACTGCCAGAATGTCCTAAAAAGGCTAAGAAGCAAACCATAAAGATTTCGCAAAATGCTCTGCGTAAATCATGAGAAGATGGCAATCAACGAGTATAGTAGAAGATATTTCTGCAATTTTTATCAGTAATTGCCTATCTCCAACCGCGCAGAGACTCAGGCAGGATCACACCCTTATGAGCAGGTGAAACATTGCATGGCGAATTTTGAGGCTGGAGATTTAATACTTTCACTATCAATCACCTTTTATCTTTTCAAGCTCCTTTATCCGCTCTCCCAGCTTTCTGGCAGCATTGATAGCTTCCGTATCTTTCCTTATTTCTCCTTCATCAAATGCTATTCCACAAACAC
>JAGHAD010000130.1 GCA_021161685.1 Thermoplasmata archaeon
AAGGTTTATAGAATTTGCACAAAACAGTTTGAAAAATTTCTATAAGGAGAGAGATGATGCCTACATTTACACAAAAAGTATTAGATGCCCCTCTTGTGGAAAAAAATTAATAATAGCAACAAAAGCGGGAATAGAGAGAAAGGAAGGAGTGATTGTAAAAAGGACAGCAAAATCCCTGAAGATTAGATGCAGTTTTTGTGGAAGTCGATTTGAAGTAGAAAAGCAAAAATTTTTTAGAGAATGGGCAAAGAAGCAAAAAAATCTCATGTCGTCAATTTTCTCCGGCAAACTTGATCATGAACTGTTGCTGGATACGCACCCTATCCTAATCAAGAAAAATGCTGATATGCACTATGTGGCGGCTGATGAGAGCGATAACGAATTGCTAATTAATGCTTATGAATTCCTTGTAGAAAACATAGATGAATTAAAGAGCTACATACCAAGAGATAAGATACCAAAGCAAAACAAAGTATTTGCTCCACTGCTTAATTTGGGATTGGACCACTGGTATGAGATTTTCAATCCGAGACAGTTATTATCTTTAGCAATTTTAATAAGGTATGTTAGAAGGCGAAGCAGAGAATTAACTTCAAAAAAGGGCGAGCTCGGAGCTGCAGCTTCATTATACTTATCCTTTGGACTTAGCAAGATGATTGATTTCAATACGGTTCTAACCACTTGGAATATTACAAATAAGAGCATAAGAGATACTGTGGGACAATACGCAAGATCGAGAAAGATCGATTTAAATATGGAATACTGCGAAGCAGTTGTGCCTTATAAGAACCTTCCATGGGTCTTCGAACCCCATGCAGAAGATAGGACTGGGGGAGGTATATGTCCAGTTGTTAGAGAACTTTGCGGACAGATGGCAGATGTTAATGCAAAGGTGGAAGTATTTCAGTTTGATGCTAAAAGGATCCATCTGCTGAATAAAAGGCTGGACTTAATTAATGTAGATCCGCCGTACTTCGATCAACATGTATATAGCGATTTAAGCGAATTCTTTTGGATGCTCGCAAGAATCTCTCTGAGGGAGTTAATAGGGAACTATCTATTCAACGAAGAAATAAATGGAAGAAAAAGCTGGGAATACATAGATTGGAATCCGAACTGTCCTTTTGTGCCAAGAAAAGATGAATTAATAGTGAGAAAAGATAATTACGCAGAAGAAATTGAAAAGTACAGGAGGAACATGACTGAGTTTTTTAAAAGTGCATACAAAGCTTTAAAGGACGATGGAAAACTAGTCCTCTGGTTTACTCACAAATCATGGGAGGCATGGGAAGCGATTCTATATTCTCTTTACATTTCAAATTTTAAGGTTGAAGATTTTTATCCTTTCGTGTCAGAACATCCAACGAGAAGTGTAAGTATGCAAGGTGAGCCCAAACTCAACCGGACAATTGTAATAATAGCATCCAAAGAATGTAGCAAAATAGAGAATATTGAAGATGACGTTTTCCGTTTCTGTTCAAAGGTCTATAGGTACTTGAACCATGCAAAGATAATGCCGAAAGAAAAAATAGAGCTGTGGGAAAAGGCAATAACTTTGATGGCTGCATCAACATCCAGATTGACCAACCTAAATTTTGAAGATAAGGAGCTCGGTTTCAGAAAAGAAATATTGCCCAAAGGTATAGTATACGGATTAATATCTTTACTAAAGATATTGGGAAAGTGGGAAGAAATAGAAAAACTAGATACTTGGAGTAAAGCAAACCTACTTCTACACATGTCACAAAAGTTGTTTGGAGTTGTTGGAACTGACCTAGAAAGATACATCTGTAGCTTCTATAATATCCCTTTTGATACCGAAAATAGACAAGTAAGAAGATTGAATAAAAATCTGTCACCGATCTTAGAAACTCTAGAGGTGGAAGGTTGAAAGAAAGGACAAAAGAAGAGATCAGGAATTTGTTGTTGGATTTTGCGAGGAAATTGAGCGTTAAAAAGAGAGATTATACAATCGAAGAGTTGAAAAGAGCCTTCCCATTTCATGCTCTCTTCTTCACAGATGATGCCATAATAGCATTCAAATTACAAAGATCGATTGTGACAACGCTAGGAATGAGAATATACCCCCAAATAGCAAAAATTGTAGCCAAAGACAAGTATGAGAAAGTATATATCGATTGTCCGATAGAAAGGGAAATTCCAGAAGAAAAAGCGAATGCGATAGAGAGGATAGTAACAGATCTGAGACAGGGCAGAGTTGAGCCAAATCTTGAACGAGAAGAAGCGGAAATAAGAAGATCTGCAAAGGGGAAATTAGTTAGGAGGAGGATAATAGCGGATATATTTATAGAGGATCATGAGGATGGTCCCCTATTCATGGAAGTAAAATCACCTAGGCCGAATTTGGATGTTTGTGCTGAGAGTAAAAAGAAAATGCTTTACTTCAGAGCTTTCTTCGAAGGTGGGAACCCGCAGGCGTTTATCGGCTTCCCGTATAACCCATTCGTGTATAGGAATAAATACGAACATAACTTTGTCTTCCGTATTTTCGATTTTGATAAAGAAGTGTTACTGGGAGAAGAGATGTGGGACAAACTGGGTGGAAAGGGAACATTTGCTGAACTACTCGATCTGCTAGAGGAGTTAAAGAGAGAAGTAAAGAAGATATTGGGAGTAAAATAATCTACTTTCGTCTAGGTAGATGTAAGGTATTTACCTAACGAAAACAAAAGGATTTTAAGTAATGTAGAACTAAAACCTCATCGAATGCCAAAGGTTACCATAGATAAAGAGACTTTCAAAGCTCTAGCTTCTGATACGAGGTTAGAAATTCTGAAAGCCCTCGATGGAAGGAAGATGAATCTATCCGAATTATCCAGAAAGACCGGATTGAGCAAGACAACGATCCTCGAGCATTTGAACAAGCTCGTTGAAGCCGATCTCGTGAAGAAGATAGAAAGAGAAGGACATAAGTGGACGTACTATAAGCTTTCTTGGAAAGGCTCTTCCCTGCTCCATCCAGAGAATACGAAGATCGTGATAGTTTTTTGCGTGTCCATCTTCTTCCTGCTTGGCGGTATCTATCAAATAGCAATCTATGGGATTGGATCTAGCTTTACTACAGCTATGGATTTAGATGGATGGAATTTACTAGGAGGGAAAGGAAACTTCTCATCGAAGGATTTTCAAGAACTAATGATCAAGCATGCAAAAGAGGAGGCTAGGAACAAAACCTTACTGGGGACTCAGCCCAGAAATGTTCATGTTTGTCAATCTACCGAGAATCTGTCAAAAGGGCTAAAACTAAGGGTTTTCTATCGAGATCCATCATACTTATACCTTGGCATAGCTTTCCTAATCATTTCTATTGTCATCGTCTCTTATCTCCTTAAAACTTTGCGCAGAAGAAAGAGCATCCTTGACATGATGTAAGGAGTGTATCGACAGTTAGGCATTTTCCTAACATTTTCAAACCTCATAAAAAAAGAGGTTTATACAAAGTTTTTTTACCATGAGCTGGAGAAGTTGCATTATTGCAACGCTAGCAACTTCTCTTGTTCTTGTCACCCCCTATTTGCATGGTCTCGTTTGAGCAAGCCGCCCATCATTTCGATCTAAAGAACATTCTCCTCATACCAGGAACTCCTGCATTTTCTAGAAGGGAATTGCAAGTACCCCGAAGAAGGATGCTACTATCTGGCGTTGGATATGGCGCCGATCAGGAAAGAATCTGGAAGATATTTGGATTTTTCCAAGACCAATATTCAGGTTGAGGGAGTGGATAAGCCCAAAGAGATATACCTACTTTAGCATTTCAGAACCCGTAGATGCGATGACCCCGTCTACGCTCCAAAAAAGCATTTACATTGCTTCCTCTAATCGTTATTCATGGTCCGCTGAGACAGCCATACACAAGGTTGAGATAAAAGGTGGTGGAATTTACTATGTGGCATCCGCGAAGGTACTACGATATATGCTAACTGAATCAATTTTCAATGGACGAACATAATGGCTTTTTAAGGGTAGCCACAACTACTGGAAACGTATGGGATGGGAGCAGCAAGAACAGCATCTATATACTTGATAGTTCATGGGGAACAGGGCTTATCTTGTTACATTTCAAGAAAGTGGATCCATTTTTTGTTGTTGATAAGGCTTTTCTTTTTAGCAGGGAGAAGCACACTTTGGTAATACCGGTAACTGTCTACAAGATAGACAATGAAACAAAAGAAAGACTCAACGGATATACTGGAAGCATCTATGGAAAGCACGTTTTTCAAGGGGTCTATGTCTATAACGTAGACCTAGATAATGGCATCGTTTAGGGAAATCGAAATTCCATAGATCATCCACCCGCTTTTGTAACAAGGATCGATCCATCTTTGAAAAGTATCCATCTTAGCCTGTCTTTATCCTTGATGGCAAGTTTATCCACGATGGTCTTTGGTACAGTGGTGCGCCTTCTAGTTCATCTTATGGTGACCGTGGTTTCCGTTATGTACTCTACCTCGCTCATTTCGACCTTCATTGCTAGCACCAAGAAAAATTATACTCTGATCAATATTTAAATTTGGTGTCAAACCAAAGCAAGGCGTTATTAATTTGGAACCAATTACCTAATCGGAAGGAGGTAAAAACATGAAGACAATAGAAAACCTAACAAAAGCATTTATCGGCGAGAGCCTGGCAAGGAACAGGTACACCTTCTACGCAAAGATTGCCAAAAAAGAGGGATTTGAGCAGATTGCGGATATCTTCCTCATCACCGCGGAAAACGAGAAGGAGCATGCAAGCTGGCTGTTTAGGTTAATCGATGAACTGAGAAGGAAAGGTGGTGCAGGGTTGCGAGAGATCAAGGTTGAGGTAGCGATACCTG
>JAGHAD010000051.1 GCA_021161685.1 Thermoplasmata archaeon
ACATACCGGTATATCTCTCCATAGATGTGTTGGTTCAGAAGCATGTCTGCATACTTGCGAAGACGGGAGGAGGAAAGAGCTATGCATGCGGAGTTCTGGCTGAGGAGCTTATGAAGAAGAAAGTACCTGTTGTCATTATAGATACCCATGGAGAATATGTTGCGATGAGGGAGCCAAATAGAAACAAAAGAGATCTGCAAAGCATGAAAAGGTTTGGAGTGAGTCCAAGGGGATATGGTGGGCAAATAGTTGAATTTACCCCCTTATATAAGAAAGGTAATTCCATTCACCTCACTCTAGATGGAACCAATCTAGAAGCAAGAGAAATTCTCGATATACTTTCCGCAAAACTCACCGGCCCTCAGATAGGAGTACTTTACCAGGCAATAAAGCAAATAAAGGAATTCAAACAGCACTACACCATAAAGGATATCATAGAAGTTTTAAACCATGCAAAGAGCAATGCAAAGTGGAACGTCATAGCAGCCCTCGAATCACTCGAATCCCTTGGAATATTTTCAGAAAAGGGCATATCGCCGCAGCAGATCGTTAGGAAAGGCCAGTGCTCGGTAATAAATTTGAAAGGTGTTCCTCCAGATGTTCAGGATGTAGTGGTTGCGAGGCTTACTAAAGAGCTGTTTGAAGCTAGAAAGTCTGGCCAAATACCACCTTTCATGTACATAGTTGAGGAAGCCCATAACTACTGTCCAGAGAGGGGATACGGAAATGCTGTTTCATCATCTATTCTAAGAACCGTTGCATCCGAGGGAAGAAAATTCGGAATGGGACTGTGCGTTGTGAGCCAAAGACCTGCAAAGGTTGATAAAAACGTTATTTCACAGTGCAACACCAATATCATACTAAAAGTAACAAATCCAAACGATCTCAGGGCGATCATTCAATCCGTAGAAGGATTAACGAGCGAGACAGCAGACGAGATAAAGCGCCTGCAAGTTGGTGTAGCCTTGGTGGCTGGAGGATCCCTAACTAGACCCATAATGGTTGAGATAAGGACAAGAGAAACTTCCCATGGTGGAAGGTCCATAACCATAATATCTGGAGAGGGAGAGTACAAGCCCATAAAAATACCAGAGCAACCAAAGATAGAGAAGGTTGAAGAAAAAAGACCTTCGAAGGCTGAGCACGTGCACAGGGTAGCCAACAGGTTGGGATGGGTATCCACGGCTACTCCAGATGAAACGATAGAGATACTATCCAGGGAAGCTAAAAAGATGAAAGAAGATCCTTTCAAATACCTTCAGTCCCTGGCAAAGCTTGGAGAGAAGTACTGTCATGAATCGAATCCCCTCTGCATAAGGTGTCCGATGAGAGAGAAATGTAAATATCGCCTAATGAAAAGGAGGTAGCATGAAAGTACTAGTTCCTTTACTTATAGCTTCGATTTTTCTCCTTTCCGGCTGTATCGATATCATCACGGAAAGCTATATTGTGTATGCAAGCTCTCCCACGCTAATTGAATACAACATCTCCTACGGTTACAGGATTTACTTAAAAGGAAATCTTGTCTTCAACTATACCTGTCCAGTTCCAGTGAATTCAATAGAAACAAAGCTCATTTATCCATACGGGTACTGGAAAGAAAAAATCGGGGAGAACATTTTGATAAAATGGAGGTTTAATGAGAGCGGAGAGAAGAATTTCAGCGTTGGAATAACTTCAAAGCTGATGGTAAAATCTTTCGTAGTAGACCTTAACAGGAAAGGAGTAGAGATAGATGAAATACCAGAGGACTTAATCAACCAGTACTGCAGGGTTGAATCTACAAAGGAAAGCGAAAAAAACCTCATCGATCCAAGGGATTCAGAAATAGTTAGCCTTGCCTTCTCGATAAAAGGAAAAGAAAACGATGCTTTCTTTGCTGCAAGGAAAATTTTTGAGTGGCTCAAAAAGAACATATGTTACAAAGCGCACAAAGAAAATGCGAATCCGCAGCCCGCGATAGAGACGCTTCATTTAAAATCTGGAGACTGTGACGATTTGACATTTCTTTACATCTCTCTTTGTAGAGCGGTCAATATCCCTGCAAGATTCATAAGAGGTTACATTATCGATACTTCGAAAGGATCTCCAAGGGCAGTTCCCCATGCATGGGCAGAGGTGTATGTTGGATTTGGCAGGGATGGATGGATACCTGTGGAATGCTCTGGAACATCAAGCGATGTTGAATCTGAAGTTTATCAAAACTTCGGAGTGGAAGATGCCCACCACATAAGGATATTTATCGATGAAGGTAGCAACGATTCGATTGAAATATCGTGCAAAGGACCGATCCTCCAGTATACTGATGAGGTGGATCTGGAGGACTTCGTAATCATAAATGAGTACAAGGAGATATCTTATGGTAGCCTTACAGTTTATCGCGATGGAAGGAGAGAATTCAAATGATTTTCCTTTTAAGAAGAATCAAAGTAAAGAGCGAAATAGCTACGATGATCAAAATGACACGCCACAGGTGAGAATGACTTGTAACCTTCAGTAAATTCACCTTGCCAGATAGAGGATTATATAGGTGATCAGCTTTTCCATCTCCATCGGTATCTATCAGGTATTTATTTCCACTTACAACAACCCTTGTTTTTTCCATTTTTTTGGGATCAAAGAAAGTGTCGAAATATCCATCTCTATCTATATCAACAAGATATGTCAGTTTTCCTTTTATGATCAGCATGATATAGTTGTTCTTCCCATTTGGACTAGAACCTATCAATGCCTCCATGAAATCACTTAAACCGTCATTATCATCATCTAAATCTATTGAATCTGGAATTCCATCACCATCTCCATCTGTAGGATGATTATTGATATCAAAAGGATCTGTTCCATACCTTTCTTCATCCGCATCGCTCCAGCCGTCTCCGTCTGAGTCTAGTAAGATTACTATGTTCTTGATGGAGGTGTTGGTGAGGTTGTCATCATCTTTCACCGTTAAAGTTACCTTAAAGTTTCCCGGTAGCGTGTAGGAATGATTTACAATTTTGCCATATCCTTTATTCCCATCTCCAAAGAACCAAGTGTAATTCTTTATTGTACCATCTGGATCGTAACTGCTCGATGCATCGAAGGTTATGTTTTTGCCAGTAAGTGCTCTTCCCAGCACCTTTATAACCGCAACGGGTCTCTTCAACATACCGATATCTTCTATGGTTATATTCGCAGTTTCAGACCATGCGCTTGAATGACCGAAGGTATCGATTGCTTTGGCTTTGATGTTGTAAATGCCAGGTAGTGACCATGAATGAGAGGCTGTTACCTTTTCTCCCGATAGAAAACTGCCTTTGATCTCTGTAATTGTCCCATCACCCCAATCGAAGATATAGAAAATAGCATCTCCATCTGGATCAGTAGAGGAAGTACAAAAAGTATAACTTGTATTGGTGTATCCTTTAGATGGTCCACTTGGTCTCGAAGGTGGATTTGGTGGTCTATTTGATGGGGGCAGATACGCATTACCATATCCATTTTGATACCCTTTTTCCGTCACGAAGAACCACGAAAAGTTCTCAAGCAAAACATTTCCATACCTATCCATGGCATTCCATGCTACCATTACCGAATACTTGGTATTGTACTTCAAATTTGATGGTTTGAAGCAAAGTTCTCTGCCATCGTTTTTCCACAGAAATGTTCCTTCTACAGATGGTACTACAACAAAATTTTTCTCTACAGAACTTTCATTCATGGGCTTGCTAAACCTTACAACAATTTTAGATGAAACGCTAACTTTAGATCCTTTTGGGCTAACATAAGTTACAGAGGGAGATATAACAAGAGGGTGGAAATCTTTACAGATCATTCCATCCCTATGGTATGGTTCATCTCCAAGTCCATCATGATCTCTATCTATGCCTTCATAATCTTTCCAGAAATTTCCTCCAAGGTAAGGTCCACCAACTACGTTCTTGCCCCTTGTCTTCGATATATTCCATCTGTTGAAGCCATGCTCTTGTGCATTGCATGCATTATCGGAGAAGTAATTATCGTATATGGTGTTGTTACTTGATGTTCCTTCAAGAAGGAGACCCCATTCATTCATCTCTATCACGTTTCCCCATAGAGTGTTATTGAAAGAAAAATTGAGTAAAACACCCTTGATGTTTCCAGATACTTTATTGTGATGTATTTCTCCATCCGATGATCCATCAATGCGTATCCCGCAGAGGTTATTTGTTATAGTATTCCAGGAGATGTCGAAATTCTCGCTTGAATCTACAAGAATTCCATTGGTACAATCGTGAATAAAGCATTTCTTCACCGCAGAACTGCCATTTACATAAACTCCAATAGATGCATTTAAAATAGTGAAGTTCTCCAGACAGGCGTTATTGGCATTGATCCTTACACCACATCTTCCACATCCATCTATGGTTGCATTTCCAATCAACCTTATCCCTTTACTTATAACGATGCCTCCTCTATACAAATCGAAACATACCCTAATAACATCTCCCTCGCTCGCATTATCAAATGCAGATCTCAAGCTATAGTACCACTTACTTTGATTTACGTTGTAAGCTCGAGCAATGAGTGGAAGTTCATCGCCGCCGTTCAGTATGAAACCTCTTGAATTGTAAGGTAAATTGCTGTCTCCGATGCCATCTCCATTAAGATCTTCTCCTTCATAATCGCCCCAGTAATTCCCTCCAATGTGAGAACCGCCAACTATGTTTTCCTCTTTCTCTTTCGAAACGTTCCAGAGGTTTCTTCCAAATCCAACGGCATTGATGCGGTTGGAAAAACAATTGTTGTAAATAATATTGCTAAAACTGTTTCCTGCAGTTATTCCATAGTAGTTATCAACCACGTAGTTTGAACAGAACTTGTTGCTTGCTGATCCATTCTGGATAAAAAAGCTGTAAGTAAAATTCATTGAGTTTCCATCCAGAGAATTTATCCTCATCTTCACGTAATGATATTCTTTTGTGAGACAGATTATGGTTCCATTAAAAGGAAATTTCAACGTTATGTCATTCGTTAAATCGCTTTCTGAAAGATTTGCCAACGCGAGATCTTCGTAACTTTTGTTGGTGATACCAAGTCCGAGAGCTTCGACAGTCGTTATAATTATCGTATTATCATCTATCTTTCTCCATCTGACATCTGCATAATCAGAACTTTCAGCGAAACCAGTTTCGAAGTTGAAAGGTTCATTTATGAAACAACTGCGATTTACATCTCCGTTTGGCATGATGAATATTCCATATGCGTTTGATTCTATACTGTTGCCTTCGAGGCGGTCTCCCGAACAGCTCATCAGTTCAATGCCAGAATAGCTATTGTTTACAATGCGGTTATTTTTCAAGCTACTGTGGCATAATGCATCGAGAACGATTCCGATCAAATTATTGGAGATGGTGCTGTTTTCTATACTGCCATTTTCTCCAACAAGGTATATGCCAATGTAGCAATTTGCAACGTTGCAGTCATTAACTTGAAAAGATTTGCATTGATCAATGGTGAGAATACCAATGCAACTCTCCATTATGGTAATGTTTTTTATACTGCATAAAGAGCAAGTCGTAAGCATACCCCATGCTCCCCCTTTTATAAAGGTCTTGTTCCTGTCCTCTCCAGCTATTGTGATGTTTTTATCGATGATTATACTACCACAATACGTTCCGGTATGAACGAGTATCGTATCGCCATCCGTCGCCTCGATAATTGCATCCTGAACCGACGTGTAATTTCCTAACCCCTCTCCACCAACATGCAGGGTACATGACCCTACCTTAATCGGCACCATATCCTCAACATAAGCATCTGCATTTTGGTAAACCCTTACCCTCAGCGTGTATATACCTGGATCGAGATTTGTTATATTCCAGTAAGCTAGAACATCTCTATATACTGGCTGATCGGAAACGTAAAAAGTTGTCCAGTTGGTTGGATAGATCCCTTTTCCATATGAAAGGGTATAGTTTCCCTCTGCAGTTCCAATGATAGCTATCATGTCCTTTCTAACAACGTCACCCGCACAAGGACTATGGATCTTTGCAGTGATAGGATATAGCCTAAAAGCCTTTGAGGCATTTATCCTCCCAGTGCCTATGTAAACCTTGCTGTTAACGCGATCAACCGCAGAGTTTATTATGCTCTCAACTTGCTCCTTGGTAGCGTCTTTATATTTTGATTTAATCAAAGCTGCTAGGGAAGCAACAAAAGGGCATGCCATCGAAGTGCCTTTCCCATAGCCATAATTACCATTGGGTAGAGTAGAATATATGTCAACACCCGGAGCAGAAACGTCTATCCAGTATCCGTATTCAGAGAAGTTGGCTCTTTTATCATTTTTATCAGTTGCTGCAACCGCTATCACATTCTCATACGCTGCTGGATAAACCTTCATGGTTGAATTGTAATTACCCGCGGCAGCCACCAGAATAACGCCTCTTTCATGAGCTTCTTCTATAACATCTCTTATCAGGTTTGAAGGTATCGTGCTCCCCCAACTCATGCTGATAACATCTGCACCATTATCAACCGCATATCTTATACCCCTAGATATGTTCAATGCATCTCCATATCCCAAGGAGTTGAAGCACTTAATGGGCATTATTTTACATCTCCAGCAAAGCCCACTTATTCCAATTTCGTTGTTTCCAACTGCCCCAATTATCCCTGCGCAGTGCGTTCCATGCCCATTGTCATCAAAAGGATTATTGTCATTCTCGACAAAATCCCACCCATGTATATCATCTACATAGCCATTGCCATCGTTATCAATGCCATCAAGATCTTCCTTTGGATTTGTCCAGATGTTATTTTTCAAGTCGGGATGATCGTAATCGATCCCAGTATCTATAACAGCTATGGTAACATCTGGATCTCCGGTTTCTATGCTCCATGCATCTGGAGCACATATCCGAGAAAGAGCCCACTGAAGAGAGAAACTTTCATCGTTTGGCTTGGTGTCAATTCTGTAGATATAGTTTGGTTCTGCCCACTCGACATATGGATTTTCCTCCCATCTTTTTGATATTTCAACTGGATCCACACTATCTGGCAAATTGACCTTGTATACGTTTTCTAGAGTATCTACTCTACAAATCTTCATCAAGCTATGGGTAGATAGTATCTCTGAGAGTAAATCTTCCCTGATGGAACATTTTAGCTTTAGGATTATTTCTCCATTAACATATGGGAAAACTCCTGCGCTCAACGTATTGCAAGATGAATCTTTTGAATGAATGGTGTGCGGAGGATGCATTAAAAGAGCGATACACAATATGCTAAGGCTTATCAAGCTCTTCATTTCCCATCCCCTCTCTAATCCAAAAAGGGGGTTAGCATTAAAAAATTTACAGGTTTATATTCATAAGGGGAAGATGGATATGGGATGTATGCTTGGAAAATGTGCATCCATTGCACTGATTTCTTTCTTGATTCTTCTGGCGGGATGTATGGAGAAGCGGGTTAGTCACGGGTTCAGTATCCAAAGCGCAGTTGAAAATGCGAAGGATGGAGCAACCATAGAGGTGCCAGCAGGAATATATTATGAAAGTGTGGTAATAGATAAATCTGTAAAGCTCATTGCCTCTGGAAACGCAAGTATTGTTCCAGAGAAAGAATTTGCAATAAAGATATGTGCTGACAACGTAACCGTAAAAGGGTTCAACATAACTTTTCCTAGCAATGATGAACAGACCTTTGGAATAAAGATAGAGGGAAACAACAGCACGGTAGAGATGAATCGAATTTCATCGTGCACCTACGGTATTTACGTAAAATGGAATTGCAAAGGTAACAGAATATCCCGCAACCTCATCTCTGGTAATCGGTATGGGATCTATGTGATAAGCGGAAGTAGCAGGAACGAGATCTTTGAAAACAACATATCGTGGAATGTCTATGGAATAAGGATGAAGGGAAAGGACAGCGTTATATTTAGAAACGTATTTTATAGGAACAATTTTGGCATCCTAATGTGCTGTGGCTCTGGGAACAATACCGTTTACATGAACAACTTCATTAAGAACGTCATTCATGCAGAAGATGATAGATACACCAACAAGTGGAGCTTTAACAATACTGGCAATTACTGGGATAATTACAATGGTACGGATGCAGATGGAGACGGTAGGGGAGATTCACCTTATCCAATTCCTGGAAGAGGTGGAAAGAAGGATGAATTTCCAATGATGGAGCCAATAGAAATAGATGTTAAGCCATGAGCTAGTAGAAAACATTTATTATGCTAAATCTAGATCGGAAAACAATGAAGTGGGAAAACTCGCTGATGGCATTTGAGGAAGATATAAAAAGCAGAAGTTGGCTGGACTGGTTAAAAGCGCACACCTCCGGCTTCAAACCCCTGCACAGGTACGAGGGTATTCTAGAACTTAGCAAAGAAGAATTAACTTTCGATGGGAGGGATGTAAAAGAGAACGGGAAGTTCAAACTGAAAATACCTCTAAGGAATATAACAGATGTTCATTACGGCTTCGATGAGGTTTTTAAAGGGAGAGAAGAGAGAGCATGGCCATGGAATAAACCATTAAGAATAAAATATCAATCTGAGGAGGGCGAGAGAACAATATACCTATTTGCTCATTTTCACCATAAAAGTGGAATAAGGATATCTGATAACAAGGAGTTGTATGAGAAACTGAAGGAAATACGCCGGAATTAAAAAATAAAGAAAAAATTTATTAAGGGTTAAATTTGAAAGGCACTGTCATGCCGTTATCGCATGCCTGACGGAGTAGAAACATGGCTTACCCTCTTCCACGTCACGACTCCTAGCCAGAACCGCGGATTATAGACTGTAAATGCTAGGCGTTACAAGGAACCCATGCGGGATATTTCCATATGTGACCCGTCCTTCCTCCCGCTGGATATTCTCCAGCTGTGCCGTATGCGATCCAGACGATCTTGCTACGATAAGGTACGAACACGTCAGTACTGCTCCATTTCGGCTCCGTATACAT
>JAGHAD010000025.1 GCA_021161685.1 Thermoplasmata archaeon
CCATCGTAATCACCGGATGCAATCCTTAAGTGTATGCTTTCTTCTAAGTTTATCCTTTTGCTTCTTTTGTGAATGATTAAATTATAATCCCGAAAATGATCCGATCCATCATTTAATGCCAGTATTGCGCTTCCATTAACGTAATAAGGCAAACCATTATACCACCTGTATTGATCGAAGGTGAAGATTAAATCGATATCTCCATCCTGATCATAGTCTCCCGCATCCAGATCAACGATGTAGGAATAATTGAAACCAATAACAACCTTTCCTTTGAAAGTTAGGTTGCCTTGGTTATAAAAAATAGCTATCGCTGAGTAGTTAAAAGGTTTCGTTGCATATGATACAGCAAAATCCAACAATCCATCATGATTAAAATCTGCTGTTGCTAATCCACTTGCAGTTTGACCAAACGAAACGTTTAAACGGTAAACTCTAAAAAGACCGCTCGATAAGTTCGCCTTTTCCTCTATGAAACGGGAGCAGAAATAGTGCGATTCATGTATCCCATGTTCGGCTGATAGAAGAAAGTAAGCAATCGTTAAAACGCAAATTGGTATTAGGATTACCCAGTATCTTAAATTCATGATATACACAAGTTCCTCTTGAGATACACCCAGCCGAAGTCACAACCATAGTAATCCAATATCGATATAAGTAGATCTGCATCTCCATCCTTGTCAAAGTCTGCTGCTTCTAAGATTCCTCCAGTTCCCCCATATCCGTATTTATGTACGATTCCTGCACTTGTGAAGTTTGCCGATCCATCGTTCAAGAAGAGTTCTATCTTCCCTGCTTGATCACCTGTGATAAAATCAAAGTCTCCATCCATATCAAAATCTGCGGAAGCTATAGATGGATGAATCCTATGTAAACCCAACATTATCCTTAGTGGAGCCTGCACTTTAAAAAGGAACCATAAACCCAACCAGATGCGTAGAGGTTTTCCTCTTTCAGCTATTAACCTAGGTGGAGCAAAGGTCTCATTACCAACATTTTCAAGATAAAAGATTTGACCTTTTACATATATGGGCCATGGTCTGAATATACCATACCATTCAAAGTAACTTGCTCCGAATAGGATATCTATGTCTCCATCGTTATCAAAATCTCTAGCAACTAGGTCTTGTATAGACATTTGTTCATCCCATGTATTGAAATGGTATATGTCCTTCCTCTCAAAAGTTAGGTTTCCGCGGTTGTAGAATATTGAAATTGTTTCATACTCAGTAGGAAGAGTTTCGTGTGACACTACAAAGTCTACCAGACCATCATGATCAAAATCAGCTGAATCTAATCCGAAAGCGCATTGACCAAAATCAGCATATACATAATAGCTGAAATTTGGTTTGTCTTTTTCACCCCCTCCATTTATCCAAATCCAAACCCTTCCTCCTATGTCTGAAAGGATAAAATCCTGGTAGCCATCGTTATTAAAGTCTGCAACAGCAAATCTGCCCATTACGACAAGAGGCTCTTCTTCCCCAATAGAAGAGTAGAGGATTGATTTTTCAAATTTGCCACCTTTATTCGTTACCATATAGATAGATATGTCTCCGCCTTCCAGGAAATCTAAATCTCCATCGTTGTCATAATCGATGGCTGCAAGCGATGGAACCAGTCCTCCTTCGTGCGTTTGATCAAGCTTCTCTCCAGGGCCAGGATCAAAGTACTTTCGACATTCTGGATCGAAAGGCATAGATGAAAGTGCTGAAGGAGAGAGAAGTACAGCCACTAGGAGTATACATGCATATCCTGTCTTCATCCTCGTAGTCACCCAAATAAAAGATAAAGGGAAAAGTTTTTTAAGGTTAGTAGAAGGTAAACCATCCGAAGGCCTGGTTGTTATCTTCATTGCTCTCTTGTACCCAGTTGCCGGCATCTGCCCATGCTCTGCAATAGTAGGTACCTGCTTCGTATGGAAACGGCTCGGAGTAAGCCCATTTGCTGCGTCCAGCTCTTAGCCCAAGCCAGAAATAGTCCTTTCCAAAACACTTCCATTCATTGTCAATCTGAACGTGGAAAGCTGTGTAAAATACATGGGCATATCCATCCCCTGCATTGTGGACCAATGCTCTTACCCGGTTGAATGTAGTTTTCTTGAATACAGTTATCTCTAGGTCGGGCGAGCGTCCATATTTTTCATTTTCAGCCAGTAGTTCTTCTATTTCAGCCCATTCCTCTGGAGTTACATGCTTTTTCTGCTCTTCCAGGATGCTTTTCTCGTCCACTGCCGTTGCTACCCCTAGCAGCGCTGTTGTTGCCAACAGCCCTGCTGTTAACAAATGAATTACTCCTCTCATGAGGATGTCTAAAGATTTTTTTTAAAATTTTTTCGAAATTTGTTGCCGTGTTGAAAGGTTGGTCACCGAGATTTTTGGAGAAAACACTTGTCTGTGGAGTTATAGTTTTGAGGCTGGAATAACCTTTCTCCTATAGGAATTGCATGGCCTTGTCCCATTTGGATTGCGGAAGACGCTTTTGGGATCTCTGCTTTGGATCGATCATCCCTTTTATAGGTTTGGAGGCTACCGGCATACATGAAGGAAAACGGGTCTTCGCCATTTACGGCTTCGCCCTGCTCAGTGTGGCAATCGGAGAGAACATTAGCCAATTTCCCTAATTAGCTCTCTAAAGCCTTCTCATAAATATCATTCCCTCTGGTATCTATCCCTACAAATAGAGGAAGATCCTCAACTTCTAGCTCTCTCACAGCTTCAGTGCCAAGATCTTCATAGGCAATGATTCTCGATGATTTCACTTTCTTGCACAGGAGCGCAGCAACTCCGCCAGTTGCTACGAAATATACACCCTTGTACTTCTTTAAAGCTTCCTTTACCTCCTTCCCCCTCATCCCTTTTCCAATGGTACCTCTGAGACCCAATTTGTGCAGTATAGGAGTGTACTTATCCATCCTGTAGCTTGTTGTTGGTCCACAGGGCCCTATAACATATCCAGGTTTAGCTGGAGCAGGACCAACGTAGAAGATAACCTGATCCTTGATATCGAAAGGTAAGTCCTCTCCCCTCTCTATAGCTTCCATAAACCTTCTATGAGCCATGTCCCTAGCTGTATAGATCTTACCGCTCAAATATACTCTATCGCCAGCCCTGAGATCTATAACATCTTCCTCTTTCAAGGGAGTTTTCAACTTGAATACCCTCATATTATCACCGTCTTTTGCCTGGCTGCGTGACAGTTTATATTTACCGCAACTGGCATCATGGCTATATGAACCGGAAAGGTTTCGATGTGAACAGCCAAAGCAGTTGTTTTTCCTCCAAATCCCATTGGACCTATTCCCAGCTTATTTATCTCTTCCAGCAACTCATCTTCCAATCTCGCAAACCTTTCATCCTCGTTATGCTTACCCAAAGGCCTTCGCAATACAGCTTTTTTCGCAAGGAAGGCTGCCTTCTCAAACGTTCCTCCTATTCCAACCCCAACTATTATTGGAGGACACGGATTTCCGCCGGCTTTTCTCACAGTTTCTATCACGAATCTCTTTACTCCTTCGATCCCATCCGCTGCAGATAGCATCTTTATTGCCGACATGTTCTCGCTACCTCCTCCCTTTGGACAGAATGTTATCTTTATCTTATCTCCTGGAACGAGATCGAGATGGATAACAGCTGGAGTATTGTCTCCGGTATTCTTCCTATCTATAACTGGATCATACACCATCGATTTCCTCAGGTATCCCTCGCTATATCCCTTTCTCACACCCTCGTTTATCGCATCGTAGAGATATCCATTCTCTATCCTAACATCCTGTCCAAGCTCGATAAGGAAAACGCTGGTTCCACAATCCTGGCATATCGGTAACTTCTCTCTCTCAGCTATCTTGTAGTTCTCTATGATCTCATCAAGCACCTGCCTTGCAATTTGATTATCTTCTCTCTCCCTAGCTTCTTCCAGAGCCTTTTTAACATCTTCTGGCAAATAGTAGTTTGCATCCATGCAGAGCTTTGCCACAGCCTCAACTATCTCCTTAGCATCGATCACCCTCATCTTTTCACCTTCAGGGGATTTGGTCCAAGCTTCTTCAATTCCTCGACAAACTCCTTCACGACCTCTGCGAATCTCCTTCCTTCAGATGCAGATACGTAAACGAATTTTACCCTTTCTGGTTCCAAACCAAGCTCCTCAAGTAATTTCCTAACCAATTCTACTCTCCTTACTGCTTTATAGTTTCCAGACTGGTAATGACAATCTCCAGGGTGACAGCCAGCAACCAACACACCATCCGCTCCGAGCTTTAAAGCTTCTAAGATGAAAATGGGATCAACCCTCCCAGAGCACATCACCCTTATTGGTCTGATATTTGGAGGATACTGAATCCTACTCGTTCCAGCGAGATCAGCTCCAGCATATGCGCACCAATTGCAGAGGAAACCAACTATTCTCGGCTCAAAATCCATTTATCTCACCCTCCACAACCTTCACAGCCCTTGGAATCGCCTTCTTAACTTCCTCGCTGATCCTTTCTTTGAAGTCGATCTCATTTACCAAGATCCCAACAACCACTATCTTTTTCGGTATCTCCTTTATTCCGCTCCTCTTTGCTATACCTATCGCATCGAGAAAGCTCAGGGCATGGGGCGTTTTCAGGCTATTGCTATCTAATTCTTTGATGATAAACTTCTTCACCTTACCAACCTCTTTTTTATCATTCGTTACCAATGCATCGACGATCATAGCCTTATCATATCCCAGTATCTCTTCCAGCAAGCCAAAACCGGAAGTCATTGTTTCTTTGATCTCCGCATTAATCTTTCCCTTTAACCTCCTGACAACCTCTAACCCAACCGCATCATCTCCAAGTATGGGATTTCCAACACCAACCACTATCTGCTTCAATCCCTTCTCACCACCTTCACCAGTTTTCCATCTGCATCGTACAGATCCACTTCCAACAGCATTCCGCCTGGAAGTGAGTGGGATGCGCAGGCTAAGCATGGATCATAAGCTCTGAAAGCCATCTCTATCATGTTGAGCAAGCCTTCCTTGATCTTTCCATTCCTTATCATTGCTTTGGCTGCCTTCCTTACCGACATGGTTATCGCTCCCGCATTGCTCGTTGTTGCGACTATGAAATTAGCTCTTTCGATCAATCCCTTTTCAGAAACCTTATAATGGTGTATCAATACCCCTCTTGCAGCCTCGACTGCACCGAAGCCTTCGCCCGGCTTTCCAACCGGATTTCTAATATTTTTTGATGTTATCTCCGAATCATTGACCAGTTCAAGTCCTCTTTCTGCAGCGTATATTATCTCTATTAACCTAGCCCAGTGATATGCGAGGGTAGAATTTACCGGTTTACCAAGCTCTTTAAACATCCTTTTGAACTCCTCATTTGCTATTGGAGTCGCCAGCTCATCAGATGCATTCAATCTTCCCAAAGGACCGACCCTGTAGATACCGCTATCCTTTCCATCCTTGAGTCCCTTCCAACCCATCTTTTTAAGATAAGGAAACTTGACATAGCTCCACTCCTCGACGTGCTCAGCTATATGCTTCTGATAATCCCTAACATCGAACTTCAAAACCTCCTTACCTTCTTGATCCACAACCCTTATCTTGCCATCATAGAAGTTAAGCCTGTTCTTATCATCTACCAAGCCCATGTTGTAGGTTTTTAAACTATAAGGATCACTCTTGATCATATCAATGTATCTCTCTTTCTTCAGAACGAACTTATCGAATAAATCAACCGAAAATCTGGCAAAATCGAGGCAGGATTTCAGCATTTTCTCTATTTCTTTTCTCTCCTCCTCTGTCAGAGGCTTTGAAACTCCTCCAGGTATACCATGAACCGGATGGGTTGCCTTCCCTCCTATTATTTCAACTATTTTTTGCCCATAGGCTCTGTGCTTGATAATTTCTTTCCCTATATTCAGCCCAGCCTTCTCGATCAGACCAAAGATGTTCCTCTTCGACGGAGGAGCATCTGGACTTACAAGAAAATCAACCCCTCCCAAGAAATAGAAGTGAAGGATGTGATCATAGATCATGTATCCGCAATATGCAAGCTCCCTCAGCTTCTTTGCTGTTGGAGGCGGATCAACGCCAAACGCATCATCGAGAGCCTTGACCGATGCGGTATGGTGCGCCACTGGACAGACTCCGCATATCCTAGATGTTATCTGGGGCATGTCTTCCGCTCTTCTACCTTGGCAGAACTTCTCAAAACCTCTAAGTTCTGGGATCTGCAGATATGCATCTCTTACGTTCCCCTTCTCGTCCAAGAATATCGCTATCTTTCCATGCCCCTCTAATCTAGTAATCGGCTCTATGGTTATCTTCTTCGTTTTATCACCCTCCTGTTTATTATCGCAGCGGGTAAGCTGTACTTGTAGAATGTTCCAACGAGGTCAACGATCTGATCGATCAATTCCTTCGATTTCCTCTCATCTTCTTCCTCTCCTTCTATGCCAAGGACAGAAGCCAAGGCTGAGATCATCTTTGCACCCTGATCCCTCGAATTTGGAAGGAGACCCATACAACCGGTGCATGGCATGCCAGCCTTTATACATGCTGCACCGCATCCTGCTCTTGTTGCTGGGCCCATACAGATTATGCCCTGCTCCAGGAAGCATTTGTTCTCAACCTTATCAACCTCGTGTATCCTTTTTATTCCAGATATCTTCTTTTTGCTCTTTTCAAAAGGACATTCATCACACACCGATTTCATCGGAGCGAGAACGCTTCCCTTTGGAGGAAGCTCTTTTCCGTTGAGCAACCTATCAAATGCTTCCTCAATTATCTTAACCGGAGGCGGACAGCCCGGTATGTAGTAATCCACCTCTACAACCTGATCCAAAGTTTTTACAACGTCATAGAATTCCGGAAGTTCGAGATCCCCTTCCTTTACCTTTACTTTCTCCTTTGGTACGATCCTCTTTGGATTCGGAGTGGTTAGATTTTCTATGTAAATCTCTTTAAAAATTTCGTCCTTATCAAACAGATTGGCAAGTCCAGGTATCCCTCCATAACATGCGCAGGCGCCAAACGCTATCATGTACTTCGACTTTTTCCTGAGCAGCTTTGCGAGTTTTTCATTCTCCGATGTTCTTATGGCTCCATTGAAAAAACAAAAATCTATACTCTTGTTCTCCATTCTCTCGACATCCTTGTACTTTGTATCCATCGCAACGGGCCAGAAGACTATATCTGCTTTCTCTATCACCTCCAGTATCTTCTCATTATATCTAAAACCGCAACCTCGCAACCTCCACAGCTCGAAGCCCAGTAGAATGCAAGCTTCTTTTTCATCAGATTATCCCCCTCTCCTCAAGCAATTTCCTGGGATCTACCGCATGCTTTTCAAAACCGCAAAGATCAATATCTAGACCAAGAGATATGGCCATGAGTTGGGTGTAGTAGAATACGGGTATCTGCCTGTAATTCTCATATATCTTCTCAGCATCCTTACCCCTTCTATCCAGATTGAAGTGGCAGAGTGGACATGATAAAGCTATGGCATCGGCTCCCCTCCTTATTCCCTGCATCGATATGACATAACTCCTTCTGGAAACCACCTCCTTCATATCTATGGTGTGATAGGAACCACAGCATTCTATTCTGTAGGGAACTTCTACTACTTCGGCACCCAAGATTTTCAAGAGTTCGCTCAGTATAAAAGGATCCTCGGGGTCATCAACGCTCACTTCCCTAGGTCTCAACAGCATGCAACCATAGTATGGCATTATCCTGATACCTTTCAAGGCTTTCTTCACCGCCTTCTTTATTTTTTCAAAACCAACCTTATTCTTTAAGAACTCCAGGAAATGCACAACCTCAACCTCGCATCTGTAATCGTTTTCCTCATCCATGAAGGAATTGAGCTTTTCCAAATCCTCCTTGTTTTTCTTTACCCTTAGATTCGTCTGCTTCAAAGTATTGTAACACATATCACAGATAACCAGAACCTCCTTCTCCCCAGCATCCTGAACCCTTATTAGATTTCTCAAGGGAGCAAGGTGGTGCATCAGATCGTCTTCAGTTAAAGATGCAACAACTCCACAGCAGTTCCAGTCATCCATCTCCACCAAATCATAGCCGAACTCCCTTGCTATGGCTATTGCAGTTGCTTCCAAGTTCTTTGCGTATGTTTTGAGGGTGCATCCAGGGAAATACAACAGCTTCTTCATCCTCCCTACCCTACATTTTTCCTGAACAAGCTCACGAAAGCTATCTGCGGAATAGTTCTCTTTTCCTCTTCCCCTATCTTTTCTATCTCCGTATGATCGACGTTCTTCCTGAGAATTATCTGGCGCAGGGCTTCCATAAGCTTGGTTATGTTGATATCTCTCGGGCACCTCTCCGCGCACTCGAAGCAAGATGCGCATATCCATATGGTTTTTGATTTCAGAACCTCTTTCCTGTTCAGAATCACATACCTTATAACTTCATCTGGCTTCAGGTCCATTTCCTCAATGAAAGGACAGCTAGCCGAGCATGTTCCGCACTGGTAGCAATCGTAGGGATTCTCTCCAGATAGTTCCATGACCTCCTTTGCAAGATTTATATTCCTGAAAAGCTCTTCTATTTCCTTCATCATCCAGCACCTTCAAGGATTACCTTTACCATCTCCTCTATCTGTTCATTCGTAAATCCTCTCTGATCTATTGCTCCAGATGGGCATGCGGCAGCGCATGAGCCACATCCCTTGCATAAAGCTTCCTTTACGCTTGCCACCAACCTCTTCTCATCTCCCTTGTAAGGCTTCATCTCTATGGCTGAGTATGGACATATAGATTCACATATCCTGCAACCACTGCATAGATCCTCATTAACTTCAGCAACTATGCCCTCGCTGGTTACGAATCCCTGCATGATTGGGATGGCAGCCCTAGATGCTGCGCCTTTGGCTTGAGCGATTGCATCTGCCAGATTCTTTGGATAATGGGCTGATCCGCACAGGTAGATTCCATCTGTTGAAAAATCTAGGGGTCTTATCTTTGCATGCGCCTCCAGGAAAAATCCAGCTTGATCCACTGGAACCTTTAGAATTTGTTTTAACTTCTCGGTGAGGCTTTCTCCTTGAAGATTTATGGTCAGAACGACAAGATCCGCAGGTATCTCTACCTCTTCCCTCATTATCTCATCAAACACCCTAACCTTCACCTTATCCTTATGTGGAATAACCTCTGGCTTTCTATCTCCATACCTTATCGTTATGACCCCATATTTGCCTATAACCTCTCCATAGTACTCTTCTTCTCTCTTTCCAAATATTCGCATGTCCTTGTAGAGGATGTAGACCTTTGAATCAGGGAACATCTGCTTGATGAGCTTTGCATTCTTTATGGAAACCCCACATCCCACTCTACAGCAATGGGGATGCTTTTCATCCAGTGCTGCCACGCAGTTTATGAAAACGATGGTTTCAACTTTTTTCAGCTCCCCATTTTTGATCTTTTTCTCCAGATCGATCTGTGATATTATCCTTCCATCCTTTCCATAAGAGTATTCGCTCCCTATGTCTATCTCCCTGCATCCGGTTGCAACTATGATCGTTCCAACCTCTATCTTCCTTTCCTTCCCATCATGCTTTATCCTTGCGGTATAATTCCCTATGAAACCTTCCAGATCAACGAGCTGGGATTTGGTTAGAACCTCGATCAGCTTGTTCTTTCTCACCTCTTCTATCAACGGCTTGATGACATCTTCAGCCTTTATATCAGACGGAAACAGGGTATAGAGATCCCTCAATCTTCCACCGAGCTCATCTTCTTTCTCGATGATAACAGATCTTATACCCATTCTAGCCAAAGATAGAGCAGAGGTCATTCCAGATACTCCACCACCTATGATCAGCACCTTATCCTTAACTGAAAATCTCTCCTCGTGCAATGGTTTTAATAATCTAGCCTTTGCAACCGCAGCTCTCACAAGATCCATGGCTTTCCTGGTTGCTTCCTCATAATCCGAATGAACCCATGAACATTGATTCCTTATGTTTGCCATCTCAAATAGGTACTTGTTGAGTCCAGCCTCTCTCAAGATATCTTGGAAAAGGGGAGCATGCGTAGTTGGAGAGCATGCGGCAACAACAATCCTGTTTAATTTCTTTTCCTTTATGATTTCCTTTATCCTCCTACAGCTATCTTCGGAGCATGCGAAGAGCAGATCCTCTGCATGAACGACGTTTTTTAGACCCTTTGCGTGCTCAACAACCCTCTTTACATCCAGAAATCCAGCTATGTTTTTACCGCAATGACACACAAAAACACCTATCCTGGGCTCTTCTTTGCTAACATCCCTTTCTTCAGGAAACTCCTTTCCTATCTTTCTTTCCCTATCCTTAACCAAAGCAACAGCTTCCGCAGCCGCTCCGCTCGCCATGGAAACGCTATCCGGTATATCCTTTGGTCCCTGCGAACAACCCGCTAGGAAGATACCCTCCCTTGTTGATTTAACTGGATTGAGAAGGAGGGACTGTTCCTTGAAGAAACCGTTTTCGTCAACCTCTATACCAAGGATCTTTCCCAGTTTTTTATTTCCACTCGCCGGAACTATGGCTGTAGATAGAACCAGTAGATCAACGGTTTTCTCCTTAACTTCTCCGGTCAGCGTATCTTTGTATTTAATGGTTATACTTTTGTCCGGATTCTCGTAAACGGCAGAGGGTCTTGCCCTTATGTAATTAACTCCTTTCTTTCTTGCGAGATCATAGTACTGCTGGAAGTCCTTTCCATAAGCTCTCAGATCCATGTAAAATATCGTAACATCTATCTCCGGATTCATCTCCTTTGTTATCATCGCTTCCTTGGTTGCGTACATACAGCAAACCCTTGAGCAATATGGATACCCAAGCTGTAAGCTTCTAGAACCAACGCACTGGATCCATGCTATGCTCCTAGGTTTCTTACCATCCGATAACCTCAGGATCTTTCCTCCAGTTGGACCAAAGGAAGAGAGCAACCTCTCGAACTGCATTGCGGTTATGACGTTTTCATATTTACCATAACCATACTCCTTCCTAAGCTCTAAAGGTTCAAAGACCTCAAAACCGGTTGCAACTATTATGCTACCAACCTTGATTTCGATCTCCTCAGACTTATCCAAAAAAGAGATGGCCTTTGCCTCACAAACCCTATCGCAAGATCCGCAACCAATGCAGTGCTCTACATCAATAGTATAAACGATCGGCACTGCCTGAGGAAATTCGATATAGATGGCTTTCCTCGTTGTGATCTTCTCATCAAACTTGCTCGGAACCTCTACTGGGCAAACCTTTGCGCAATCACCGCATCCAGTGCATTTATCTGGATCAACATACCTCGTTTTCCTCCAAATTGTAACCGTAAAATCCCCAGGCTTTCCTTCTAGCTTTTCGACCTCTGCATAGGTTATGAGCTTAACGTTTGGATGCCTCGCGAGCTCAACCATCTTCGGAGCGGCAGTGCAGATGGAACAATCATTTGTTGGAAATGTCTTATCTAGCTTGACCATCGATCCTCCTATGCTAGAAGATCTCTCAACCACCACAACCTTGAAACCCTTATCAGCTATATCAAGAGCTGCCTGCATACCAGATATGCCCGCGCCAATTACGAGAACATCTGCCTGGATAACTTTCTTCCTTTCTTTCTCCTCTTCCCTTTTCAAAACTATCTTTGGTTCAACCTCTGGCATCGATCTTCTCTCTACGAGCTCTTCTGGAAGATCAAGCAGGTAGTTTTCCTCTAACCGCATCCTTACCAGCCTTGAAACCCTCTTCAAAAGCCTCCAAGTTCAAATCTTTAAATCTCTCGGGCACCGTATCTTCGATAGCTTTCTTGACAGCCTCTGGATCCAGGAATCCAGAAATTGCTGTTGCTGCACCTATCATTGCGATGTTCGCAACTATCTTATTACCAAGCCTCTCCGCAATGTGCTGAGCCCTTATCTTGAAAAGCTTCCCTTTCTTTCCCTCTCCATTGACGAGATCTGGGTCGATGATCGTTATGGTTTTATCGCTAACATCATCTCCATATTTATCATAAGCATCCTGAGACATGGCTATTAGCAGATCAACATCCGTTACTCTTGGATAGGTTATCTTTTTATCGGATATTATCACTTCAGATCTCGCAGCTCCTCCTCTCGCTTCGGGTCCATAAGATTGGTACTGAACCGCATTGTAATCCATGAATACGGATGCAGCCTTTCCTATAATGAAACCAGCCAGAATTATACCCTGCCCTCCAAACCCACATATCCTTATCTCCTTCTTCACTTCCCTCCCTCCTTCAGCCTGTCGATCAACTTGTAGTACTCTTCAAAGTACTCCGGTTTTTCTATATCTTGGAAAACCCCTATCTTTATCATTTTGCTAGCCCTTTCCTTCTCCTCATCGCTTCCATACTTCATTATGCGTTCGTACTCCTCTATCAGGATGGTATTCTCGTCGTACCACTTCCACAGCTCCTTGATATCTCCGAGCCTGTTTCTCCTTCCATATGCGGTTGGGCATGGAGTGAGCAGTTCAATATAAGCAAAACCCTTCTTCTCAATCCCCCTCTTTATGGATTTTATTGGTCTATAAGGATGGGATACCGTCCATCTTGCAACATATGGAGCTCCTATCACCTTTGCAAGCTCGCATAAATCAAAGGGAGGTTCGATATTTCCATAAGGAGAGGTGGTGGATCTGCTTCCTATAGGCGTAGTTGGCGCAAGCTGTCCCCCGGTCATGCCGTAGATGAAGTTGTTAACCATTATGACAGTAATATCTACATTCCTTCTTATTGCATGGATGAAGTGGTTTCCTCCAATCGCTGCGCAATCCCCATCTCCGGTAAAGACTATAACCTTCAGATCTGGATTCACCGCTTTTACTCCAGTTGCAAATGCTATGGCTCTGCCATGGGTTGTGTGCAGACCATCGGCATTTATGTATCCCGGCAATCTCGAAGAGCAACCTATCCCAGATACGAAAACGATTTCATCCAAATCTAGATTGAGTTCTTCTATAGCTCTTAACGTGTAATCCAGGACATTCCCTATGCCACATCCATTGCAGAATATCGAAGGCCACATCTCATCTCTCAGATATTTTTTCCTTATTAGCTCTGCGCTCAGCTCCTGCATCTTTATCCCTCTATATACCTATAAACCTCCTCTACCGTATGCATCTCTCCCCCAACCTTTGGTGCTGATATTACTTCGCATTTACCTTCTGCATACTCTCTTACAGGATGAACTATCTGCCCAAGGTTCATCTCAGGAACTATGATCTTCTCAACTTGATCAGCTAACTTCCTTATCTCCTTGATTGGAAAAGGCCACACTAGCTTTAATCTCAGCATCCCGACCTTCTTTCCTTCCTTTCTCGCCCTCTCAACCGCCGCTTCTGTAGCTCTTGCACTCGCTCCATAGGTTACGAAGGCTGTCTCGGCATCATCCAAATGCACCTTCTCAACCATAGTTAATTTATCCCTGTCATCGGCTATCTTTGATACGATCCTCTTTATCAACTTTTCATGCTCTTCTTGACTATCCGTTGCGGGTAAACCTCTGGTATCATGGGTTAATCCGGTCACATGAACCTTAAAGCCTTTTCCAAAGGTGGGGAAATCCGGAACCTTCCTGCCAGTCTTCTTGGAAACATCGAAAGGCAGGAAATCATCATCCTTATCCGCAACAACCCTATCTACAATCTTCATTTCATCCTCATCTGGTATAACGACCTTTTCTCTCAAATGCCCTATCTCTCCATCCATCATCACGCAGACCGGATGCCTGTACCTCTCTGTCAGATTAAAAGCTTCTATGGTTAAATCAAAGCATTCCTGAACTGTGCTTGGCGCAAGAACCAAAGCTTCCACATCTCCATGGGTTCCCCATCTGGCCTGCATCATGTCTCCTTGAGCACCTCTCGTTGGCTGACCAGTAGAAGGACCAACCCTCTGAACGTTTACTATCACGCAAGGAGTTTCGCTCATTATTGCGTATCCATAATTTTCCATCATGAGTGAGAAACCAGGTCCAGAGGTTGCGGTCATAGATTTTGCTCCTGCCCATGATGCTCCTATAACTGCAGATATGCTACCTATCTCATCTTCCATCTGAATATATACTCCTCCAACCCTAGGTAACAACCTCGACATCTCCTCAGCTATTTCAGAAGCGGGGGTAATTGGATAACCAGCGAAGAAAGAACATCCAGCGAGCAGGCTACCGTATACGCAGGCAGTATCTCCCATCACGAACTGAACCTTCCTTCCAATTACTTTCCTTATCAGATCGGGATCTCTTTTATACCTCATGCCCTAACCCTCCTTACGGGAATGAGCTTTGGTTTTACTGTTTTCTTGAGCAGATTCTCATCCGGAATCACGGTTATTGCGAAGTCTGGACATATGAGCTCGCAGAGCCTGCAGTAATTGCAATTATTGTTCTCTTTCAACCTTGGAGGATATACACCTCTTCTGTTGAGTTTGTCAGATTGCTCGAGAGCCTTGACTGGACATCTTTCTATGCACATACCGCATCCCTTGCACCAGTCTTCATTAACTATGATCATCTTTTCCCCTTCAGAATATATCCAGGGCTCTTGATAGAGCCTTCTTTCCTCGATAATCAGGTAACAGGATTGGAGCTTTCCTATCCGTTTTTATTCCAGCTTCCTCCAGCATCTTAACATACTTCCTAACATGTTCCAGGGAAAGCTTCCCCAACTTCACCTTCTTTACATACTTTGCAGCATAGATTCCAGCCCTTCTTCCAAACACGTTATAATCCAACAAAGAGTTCCCCATCAACCTGTTCTTTCCATGAACCCCTCCAGTGACCTCTCCAGCAGCAAAAAGGCCTGGCACAGAGGTTTGGGCATATTCATCTATCTCAACTCCTCCATTTTGATAATGCAGGGTTGGAAATACGAGGATCGGCTGTTTTGATATGTCTATATCGAACCTTCCAAACTGCCTTTTCATCGCTGCGAAGTACCTATCTATGGTACCCTCTCCATGGATCTCCTCTATCATTGGAGTATCGAGCCATATTCCCCTCAATCCAGTTGGCGTTTCAACGCCTTTATTCCTTTCATAACATTCCCTTATATAGGCTGCGGATTCCACATCTCTTGGCTCTAAAGGATGGACGAAGGTCTCCCCATCTTTATTAACAGGAACCGCTCCGAATCCCCTTAACTTTTCTGTGCATAACAAGCCAACCAAAGCTTCCGGATAAACCGCTCCGGTTGGATGATACTGGGCTGCATCCAAATCTCTAAGCTTTGCTCCCACTCTATAAGCTAGAACCAATCCATCTCCAGTCGCTCCGTAATGGTTGGTTGTTGGGAAGTTTTGAAGATGCAACCTACCGCTACCTCCAGTTGCCAAGATTGTAGCTTTTGCCCTTATGACTATGTATTCTTGGGTTTCCATGTTTACCGCTATCCCTCCAGCAACCCGTCCCCTATCATCCATCAGCAGTTCAATGACCGATGTGAACTCGAGCACTGGTATTCCGATGTTCCTAGCCTTCTCCCTCAAAACCCTCATTATCTCCATACCAGTGTAATCCTTGGCAGCATGTAACCTAAACCTTGAGGTACCTCCTCCAGATATCTCTATGAACTCCCCGTTCTCATCTCTATCATACATCACTCCAAGCTCTTCATGCCATTTTATTATGAAAGGCGCATCCATGACCAGAGCCTTTACTAGTTCTGGCTTGTTGGTGAAATGCCCTCCACCATAAGCATCTAAGAAGTGTATGACTGGACTGTCCTCAGGTCTATCGGCAGCCTGGATACCACCTTGAGCCATCATCGAATTCGAATCTCCATGCCTCAGCTTCGTTACTATGAGAATATTATCTTTTGGTATGCCAGATTCATAAGCCCATAGAGCTGCTACGGTTCCGGCTCCCCCTCCACCTATTATCAATATATCAACATCGTAATCCACGGAGCTTAGATCTATCTCATCTGGATCGATGAGGGGCTTGGATTCAAGCAGATCAACTATCTCATTGTAAAAGACATCTCCCTTGTTTGGTCCAATCCTTACTTCCCTTTTCGTCCCTTCCTTATAATCCGGATGGAATTTTCTCAGAATCTCTTCCCTTTCCTCCAGGCTCATTCTTGGTATGGTTGATTTCAGTCTCTCTTCTCTCGTTTCCTCTACCTTTTCGATGGATTCCCACATGTATTCGGGATATCCCTTTATCAGCTTCATATCAATACTACTCCTCTATCTCTCTTTCCTTATACATCCTAACTATCTCCTCCTTGTTCTCCTTACTGAGCTTGATCAACCTATCTATTTCCTCGTCAAACTTACCCTCTTCTATCTCCTTTATCCTCTTCTCCAAGTTTTTCGATTTTGGCATAAGATGCTTTCCATACAAAACCCTGGCAAGCTGAGCCACATGATAGTGCTTTATATCTGCAGGACACCGCATTGCGCATAAGCCGCATTGAATACAATCAAAGGATAGCTCGGCGCATTTCTTGATATCTCCCCTTATCGCAGCTTGAATTACCTTCATCACCTCTATATCTTGAGGGCAAGTTTTTGTGCATGTATTGCATGCGACGCATCTTGCGATTTCAGGATAAACCCTAAGCAGAACGTTCTCATCAGGTTTGAGTTTTTCAAGATCGTATTTGGCCTGATCTGCGGGAACAAAGGGTAGCTGTACCAGATACATCTTATCTTCTACAAGTTTTTGGCAGGCTAGAGCAAATCTGAGCTTCTGTTCGTTTTCTCTTCTATAAACGGTTGAGCATGCCCCACAAAAGCCAGCCCTACAGCCACAACCCCTTATAAATCTGTATCCCGCATATTCGATGGCTTTCATTATGGTTAGATTTGCGGGAACCCTGTAGCTCTTCCCCATGATGAAGACTTCTACGGTTCCAGCCTTTTCCTCCACATCTTCTTTCTTCATAGAGGGTCTGAGCCCTTCGTATCACCTTCCAATCATATAAATCTTTCGTACAAAATCTAAAAATGTTAAGAATATTGGAAAGAAAATTTACAATTTTACAAAAATTGGAAATTTATTTATTCTTTTTGTTTTTCCTGATAACGTGAAAAGGCTTGGCTTAACAGAGAAGGAACAACTGGTATTCTACGGTCTCGTTAGATATCCTCATTTATCTTGCAAGGAGCTGGCGGAGAGGATTGGCTTGAAATACTCAACTGTATCTACCGCAAAGAAGAGGTTGAGGAAAGAAAGTTTCTACAGAGTCGTAGCTCTTCCTTCCTTCCATCGTCTTGGTTGCGAACTGCTTGCGGTTATATATACAAACTTCAGTCCGCTCATTCCTCTGGAAGAAAGGGTTAAGGTGACGAGAAACACCATAGAGGTCTTTGAAGAGATTTTCTTGTCCGTTGGCGAGGAGGATAAGGGTTTTTCTCTCAGCTTTTCTAAAGATTACACAACGATAGGAATGATAAACGATATCAGAACCAGGTTATTTGGTGGAAAGGGTTTGCTCGAGGATAAATACCCTCACCTAGTCATATTTCCTTTCAAGATAAGCAAGATATACAGGTTCTTCGATTTCTCCCCACTTCTATCCAGCATACTTGATTTAAAGGTAGATTCGGCAGAAGAAGAGATGTTGTTTGAGCAATATACAGATCTGCCGGAGCTATCAAGAACTGAAAAGAAGATATTTTGTGAGATCGTAGAGAATCCAGATCTGGCGGATGTAAGTATAGGAAAGAAGCTTGGAATATCTAGGCATACGGTCTCCAAGACCAGGAGAAAGCTATTTGGAGAGGGATTGATCAGACTCGTCAATATTCCAAATTTTAAGAAGCTTGACCTTAAGATCCTGGCTTTCTATCACATAAGGTTTGATCCCAGAAATCCACCAGATATGGATAGGGATGAGGGCAGAGAGCTGATGAGCAAGTCGAGCATATTCATGGCTAGCAGAAGATTCGAAGCGATCATGCTTTCCATGTATAGAGATTACGTTGATTACAAATCAGATAAGATGAGGTTAATAAATTTGTTAAAGGAAAGAAAATGGATAGCTGAGGATCCGATGGTCAGAACTTATGGTATAGACAAGATGGTAATCATCAAGGATTTTGCATTCTCTCCGCTCGTTGCGAAGTTATTGGGTTGAGAAATTTATGTTTGAAAATCTTAAATAACCCGTGTTTATTTCTGCAAAGGATGAAACTCTTAGAGTATCAAGGTAAGCACCTCTTTGAGAGGTACGGCATTCCAATACCAAGGGGAAGAGTAGTTGATAGCGAGGAGGAGATCAAGGATATACCCTTACCATGCGTGATCAAGGCGCAGGTAACGGTTGGCGGAAGAGGCAAGGCAGGTCTGATAAAGGAAGCAAGAAGTGAGGAAGAGGCAAGAAGGGTAGCTACGGATTTGCTTGGGAAGAGATTGAAAGACATTCCGGTGAGGAAACTGCTTGTGGAGGAGAAGGTTGAGATTGATAAGGAGATCTACCTCAGCTTCTCCATAGACACATCAAAAAGGGCTTATCTGCTCATGGCGAACTCATTGGGAGGAGTGGATATAGAATCCATACCAGATGAAAAGATCGTGAAAGAATGGATAAATCCCCTGATAGGTCTGCAACCATTCAATGTAAGGAGGGTTGTGGAAAGGTTGAATGTAGCGCAGAGAAAAGAAATTTATGACATTATCTCTGGTATGTACAGGATATTCAAAGATTATGACTGCGAGCTCGTAGAGATAAACCCCCTAGCACTTACTAGAGAAGGAAAGCTCATAGCTCTCGATTCCAAAATCATAGTTAACGACGATGCTCTTTTCAGACATCCAGATCTGGTTGAGGAAGATGAGGGTATAGATCCCATAGAGAGGGAGGCGAAGCAGAAAGGTATAGCCTTTGTTAGATTGGATGGGAATATCGGAGTGATAGCAAATGGAGCTGGACTGACCATGGCAACCCTTGATGCATTGAAGAATTATGGCGGAGATGCAGGCGTTTTTCTGGATTTGGGAGGAACGGACGATGTTGAGAAGGTAAAGCAAGCCTTTCAGCTGATGAAGAAGGCAAAGCCAAAGGTTATACTGCTCAACCTGTTTGGTGGAATAACGAAATGCGACACCGTAGCAAAAGGGGTTGAGCTGGTTATATCTGAAGAAGGCATAGAGTGTCCAATTGTTGCCAGGATCAAAGGAGTGAACGAGGAGGAGGCGAGGGAAATTTTGAAGAACGCCGGTATAGAGGCAGTTGAAAACCTTCACGAGGCTGCGAGGTTAGCGACGGAGTTTGCAAAGAGGTGAATAGGTATGGCGATAATAGTGGATGAGAAAACGAGAGTGCTCATTCAGGGTATAACTGGACATCAGGGAACCTTCCATACCAAAGAGATGCTTAGATTCGGAACAAAGGTGGTTGCTGGAGTAACGCCTGGTAAGGGTGGAGCAGAGGTTCATGGAGTACCGGTTTTCAACGAGGTCAAAGAAGCGGTAGATGAAACCGGAGCAAATACTTCCTTGGTTCTGGTTCCCGCAAGGTTTGCAAAGGATGCGATCATAGAAGCTATAGATGCAGGTATAAGGACAATCGTGGTTATAACCGAGCATATACCCTTCCATGATACCATCGAGATCGTACACTATGCGAGGTACAAGAAAGTAACCATGGTGGGTCCAAACTGTCCTGGGGTTGCGAGTCCTGGAAAGGCGAAGGTTGGAATCTTTCCAAACCACATCTTCAGGGAAGGTAATATAGGTGTAGCGAGCCGTTCCGGAACCTTAACATATGAGATAGTAGATTCTCTCAGCAGAGAAGGTTTCGGACAGAGCACATGCGTTGGTTTGGGAGGAGATCCGGTAACTGGACTCAACTTCGTAGAGGTTCTGGAGATGTTCGAGAGAGATGAAGAAACCAGAGCCATAGTTATGGTTGGTGAGATAGGGGGCGTAGCTGAAGAGGAGGCTGCGGAGTACATCAAAGATCACATCAGCAAGCCGGTCTTTGCATTCATAGCTGGAAGGACGGCTCCCCCCGAAAAAAGGATGGGACATGCTGGAGCGATAATATCTAGAGGGAGGGGAACCGCAAAGAGCAAGATAGAAGCCCTTAGGAAAGCTGGTGTTGCCGTCGCAGAATTTCCGGATGAGATCGCCAAGCTCATCAAGGAAAACACTTAGCTTTCATTGCGTCACGACATGATTACACCGTCACGATTATAAATGAAATTCACATTAGAATACCTGAAAGCCCCTCTTAAGGTGGAGAGATGTTTGAGGCGAAGGTGAAGGCTGAAATTATTAAGGCTATGATCGACATTACCTCTCATTTGATAAATGAAGCGAAGCTCAATGTAAGAAAAGACGGAATTTTTCTGAGAGCGGTTGATCCCGCCCACGTTGCGATGGTTGATCTGAGCATAAAACCTTCTGCCTTTGAGGATTACAGGGCTGAAGATATAGAAATAGGGGTTGACCTCGACAAACTCGGAGGAATAATGAAGCTAGCCAGCAGTAGCGATGTGCTTTCATTGAAGTATGAAGAAAGCACGAATAAACTCGTTATTCAGATAGGAAACCTCACTAGGAAAATGGGACTGCTTGATACTGCGGGCATGCCCGATCCAAAGGTTCCAAACCTCAACTTACCTGCAAAAGTTACCCTCAAGGCATCTGAACTTATGCAAGGAATAAAAGCCTCTGAGGCGATCTCGGATCATATAGCTCTTATAGCGACGAAAGATGGGTTTGAACTTTTTGCTGAGGGAGATATGGATACGGTAAATCTGAAGCTCCCAAAAGATTTGCTCATGGAATTTGAAGTTCCAGAAAGGTGCAAGAGTTTATTTTCAATCGATTACTTCAGCAATATGATAAAGCCAATCAAAGGTTCACAGCCAGTAACCCTGTACCTTGGTAACGATAATCCAGTTAAGATAGAATTTGATTTTGCAGATAAGAATGGTCACGCTTTCTACTTACTGGCGCCCAGAATTGAGTCGGAGTAAAGGGAAGAGGCACAGGTATATAGGTTTTAGGATAGTTGGGATAAAGGAGGAACTTGAAAAAGGTGCAGTGATAAGAGCGATTAGAGATAAGGCCAGAGAGGTTCTTGGGAAGGAAGCTAGGAATGCGGGAGTAAAACTCGTGAGATTCAATGGAAAGGAAGGGGCTGTCCACTGCTTCCATCTTTATAAAGAGAAAGTGATAGAGATTCTGAGAGGCATCGATAGGATAGGTAACTTAGATGTAAAAATAGAAACGATAGGGACATCTGGTACTATAAAGAGTTTGAATAAAAAATTCTTCAAGGGTAGGTTGGGTAAGGAATTTGCGATCTACTGATTTCGCTTCTCTATGGATACGATGGTGACCACGAAGATCAATCTCTTTCCCGCTAAAGGATGGTTAAGATCGATGGTAAAAGAATTTTCCTTTACACCTATTACCGTTCCATAAATTATTTTTCCAGAAGGAGTTCCTATCTTTACTCTAGATCCTTCCCTTATGTTCGCGTTTGGAGGAAATACATCTTTTGAGACATCAACTATCAGCTCTTCCATCCTTGGACCGAATGCATCCTTTGGTTCGAGCAATATTTCTTTCGTTTCTCCCTCTTTCATGTTTATTAACTCGCTCTCAACGGCGGGGAAGAAATCCCCTTCTCCAACTACGAGCTCTATTGGATTTTTCTTATCGTTCTTGAAATATACCCTTCCGTCTTCCAGCCTTATCTCACATGTAATGGATACCTTATCTCCATCTTCTATTACTTTCATTCCTCTCACCTTTTAAACCACCAGAAAAAGAATACCCTTGGGTATTCCCTTACTGGCGGTTTGATGAACTATGGAATGGGCATACTTAAAGTTTTTGTTTGTGAAAATAACTTCATCAAAAAAATTAAAAAATTCACATTTTATTACCGCAATTAACGAGGTGAGATGAATGAGGTTAAAATTTCTGGGATTTACACTTTCTTTTCTTC
>JAGHAD010000073.1 GCA_021161685.1 Thermoplasmata archaeon
CTGGAGGTGAGAAATTGTTGACAGTCTCCGTGAGTTCAAAAGACAAATTTAAATCGCCTTGTTTTTTAAAAAGATGAAATGCCATCCATCAAGCTGGTCGCAATCATTTTACTGCTAGGTTTAATTCCTATGAACCTGATTGAACTACCATCAGAAAATACTACCATAAAGGTGGCTGTTTACAATTACCCGGATGAATTCAACAAGAGACAGGTTCTGATGGCACTTAGATACACTTGGAAAAACGATAATGAAATCTTTTCATTCAGTTATGATCTTGTTAATTTGTCGGATGTTTTGAAAGGAAAGCTGAAGAAATTCGATGTGTTAATAATAGCTAGCAGTGCAAAATCGTATTTGGTGGATGGTCAGAATAAAAAATGGAAAGAAGAAGTAAGGAAGTTTGTCAGGAATGGAGGGGGTTTTCTTGGTATATGTGGAGGAGCGATCGCGGCATCAAGAGGTTTTAAAGATAATTTCACCGCTTTTCACAGGCTCGTGAACAGAGGTGTTTTGAGGATAGCGGATGTTTATGTGAACGATGATTTACTTCAGGAATGGCAGTACCTATTCAGGATAGGAAGACCCTCTCTTTCTAAACCAGATGATTTAAAAGGACCTTTCTCTGCATTTCCCTCACTAAACACAACGGTCTTACCCAGTTCCATTATACCCGTAGGTGGTTTCAGATGTTTTGGATGGGCTGGCGGACCTGGAATGTATGCAATCCCGAGAAAGATTAAACCATTGCTCATATACAATGAAGAACCAATGCAAACGAAACCGATCAACTTCTGGCTATTTTGGAATGGCGAATGGATAAAGCTAAGGAAGATAAAGACGGACATAAAAAATTCCCTTGCGGCCGTATCCACAACTTATGGAAAAGGTAGGGTTGTGATCTATGGAGTTCATCCGGAATATCCTTTCGTTTTCAAAAATGGAACCATAAAAGAACATGTAGGACGTATGATTCCAATGGGGCCAAAACAAATGGTGTACAACTATGTTGGTTATTTGCACAATTTCAGCTATAACATATGGATCGTAAGGAGGTCGATCGCATGGGCAGCTGGGCTGGATGAAAAAGAACTACCGCCCTGCGATGAAACAAGCGTATGGATTTTAGATCCCGATCCCTGCGGAGCCATATATATACTTGGTAAGATGAAAAAACTCTATGGAAAAATAGGTACACCTTCCCTTATTCTTGGTAAACCAAGCCTGAGATTCTTAACAAGTAGAAATGCAAAGATGATAGAGATATATCTCGATGGTAAGATTCTAGATGCCAATGTTAGTTTGATGGAAGAAGGATATGCAGATCTCTACATGGCTGAGCTTCCGGAAATATGCAACGGCTTCCACATCTTGAAGGTTAGGGTCTACGACGAAAAGGGAAACTTTGCTGAAGGCATAACTAGCTTTTATTTAATAAAGGATTACAATGAAAGCGGTCGCAACGAGTAAAACAACTACAATGAAAACGATCAGTTTCACTAAAAGATCCTTGATGCTGATTTTTCTCATGTTTCTATCACCAAATAAACCGCATCATAGAGATTAATGACATTCCCCTCTTCACCTTTAATCTTGACCTCCTTCTCCACCTTGATGTATCCCTCGCTTATCAAACTCCCTTCCAAATCAGCTATCCCTATATCCTCCCAGGTGATGTCTCCATCTGTTTCGATTTTCTTGATAATTTCGTCTTTATTCTTAGCTATCCATCTTGCCATTTCCTTACTCTTGTCCTTTAACAAAGGCCCTATTTTCGCAAAGTTTAACTTAATATCTTTTATCCTTTCTTCCACTTCCGGAGAACCGGGGATGAACTCATGCTCCTTTGGTAAGTTCAGTGTATCTATAATGATGTTCCTGCTCCTTAGAAATATATTAATGACATCTTCTGGAGCATATGTACAGCTTGCTTTGATAGGAGCATTCAAAGCAATTCCGTTATCGCTTTTCCACTTCCTGACAGCAGATATAAATTTCTTTACCTCCTCTCCATACTTTTCCTTCTCTTCATCTATAAGAATCGGCTCTGGCCATTTCGATACGTGAATGCTCTCTTCCTTTTCAAATTTCTTAAAGACTTGATGATAAACTTCCTCGGTAAGGTGTGGAAAGAAAGGTGCAAAGAGTTTCATTATGCCAAAACCGATTGTATAAAGAGTGAATCTAACGCTCTCTAGATTTTCCCCTCTATAAACACAGCCTTTCACCATCTCTATGTAATGATCCGCAAACTCGTGCCAAACGAACTTCTCCATTTCTTTCATAGCTTGCGAATAGTTGAAAAAGTCCATCAGCTCCGTGCATCTCTTGACAAGCTTGCTGTACCTTGTCAGTATCCATGCATCTATATCTATGAATTCTCTCGGCTTCGATGGCTTCTTATCGCCAATGGATAGGGAAACGAATCTTTCTATATTCCATAGCTTTCTAAGCAGCCTTACTCCCCTCACCACATCCTTTTTTCTAAATGGATTATCCTCACCAAGGGAGCAAGTCGCAGCATAACACCTAAAGGCATCTGCTCCATACTCTTCTATTATTTCCAAAGGATCTATCACATTTCCCAAGCTTGCATGCATTGGTGTGCCGTCCTCGGAAAGTATAAAGCCTCCCATCATTATGTTTTTGAAAGGCTCCTTCCCTGTAAGTAAAGCACATCTCAATATTGTGTAGAACGCCCACGTCCTTATTATATCGTGAGCTTGTGGTCTAAGAGACATTGGATACAACTTTTTGAACTTCTCTTCGTCCCTCTTCCAAAAAGTGTTGTATAAAGGAGATATCGAAGAATCCATCCACGTATCAAAGACATCCTCGCATCCTTTGAGCTCTCCACCACACTTTGGGCAGGCATCGACTGGAGGTTCATCCACCGTAGGATCCACATAGCAGTCTTCTTCCCTTGCTAGAACAATGTTGCCACACTTTTTGCATTCCCATACTGGTATGGGTGTAGCAAAGTACCTCTGCCTCGAAATTACCCAATCCCATTCCAAGGAATTAACCCAGTCCTCTAACCTCTTTTTCATAAAATCTGGATACCATTTTATCCTGTTGCTCATTTCTAAAACGAGTTTTTTAAAGGGTACTGTCTTGAGGAACCATTGTTTTGCATTTATGAATTCGATTGGTGTTTTGCACCTCCAGCACACGCCGACGTTTTGCTCAATATCCTTCTGATCTACAAGAAAACCTTCCTTTTTGAGATCCTCTATAATTGCTTTTCTCGCCTCTTCAATGCTCATTCCTTTGTATTTTCCACAAATCTCTGTCATTCTTCCTTCTTCGTCTATGCACATCTCTATTGGTAACTTGTACTTGAGTGCAATTTTTAGATCATCCTTATCTCCAAATGTGCATACCATCACCACACCCGTACCAAAATTTGGATCGACGGATTCGTCGGTAATTATCTTAACTTCCTTATTCAAAAGGGGGACTTTCAGGGTCTGATCAACCAACCATGGAGCTCTCTCATCCTTTGGATGGATCATCACAATCTGACACGAAGGGAGAAGCTCTGGTCTAGTCGTTGCTATTTCTACAAAGTATCCTCTATCATCTTTCCCTATTGCATGATACTTCAATATCTCTTCAGGCTGCTTCCCAGAAAAGTAGAATTTTATCACATTGAGTTTTGTTTTTCTCGTTACGTAATTTATTTCTGCATCTGCCATTGCGGTCATGCATCTCGGGCACCAGTTCACTGGAAATTCTCCCCTGTAGATATATCCCTTCTTGTAAAGCTCTATAAAGGAAATCTGGGTCAGCCTTCTGTAGTATTCCGCATCTGTTTGATAATAAATGGTAGGATCCATGCTCTCTCCAAGTCTGATGAACTGCTCTTTCATCTTCTCTATATTCTTCTTGGCGAATTCTGAGCAGAGCTTTATAAACTCCTGCCTATCTATATCTTTCCTAGTTATGTTAAGCTTCCTCTCCACCCTCTCTTCAATTGGAATACCATTCACATCAAAACATAGCGGAAAAAAAACGTTGTACCCCCTCATCCTCTTGTACCTAGCTGTAAAATCTATATGCGTATAGTGAACCGCATGCCCCGCATGCAGGGGGCCGGACGCATATCTTGGAGGCACATCTATGCTATAGACGGGCTTATCGCTGTTGAAGTCAAAGTGATAGATGTTCATCTCTTGCCATCTCTTCTGCCATTTTCTTTCAATGGCTTTCTGATCGTAATTTTCCATCATATCAGTAGAGAACTTGAACCAAATTTTTCCTTATAAAGATTTTGAGAACTCATTAAAACCGTACTTTCCAATCAGCGGAACAAAGGCACAGCCACATATCTCTTTGGTTTCAAGTCCTTCTTTCGTCTTCTTTCCCTTGATGAGTGTGCAGAATGCCCTTCCAACCGGAATGAGGATTATGCCATCAACCTTTAATTGCTCTTCGAGTGGTTTCGGTATCGAAGGAGCTGCACAGGTTACATATATCCTATCATATGGTGCAAACTCTGGAAGACCTAAAGATCCATCTCCCTCTACAACGGTTACGTTTTCTATACCTGCCTTTTTCAAATTCTCCCTTGCCATCCTTGCAAGTTCTCCTATCCTTTCAATAGTATAGACGTGTCCTTCTTTTCCGACTATATGTGCAACGATTCCCGCATGATAGCCAGAGCCAGCTCCCACTTCAAGAACCTTTAATCCCTTTCTAAGCTCCAGATGTTCGCACATTATTGCTATCATGTGAGGGGCGGATATAGTCTGCCCATATCCTATTTCTAATGGTGTATCCGCATATGCAAATCTCTCGTTTTCCTCTGGAACGAAACGCTCCCTTGGAACAGATAGAAAAGCCTCTTCAACCTCCCTGCTTTTTATGTACCCATGTCTCTTCAATCTTTCAACTAATCTTTTCCGTTCACCTTCATAACTTTTTCCCATAGGTCTCCATATCCCTTTCTACAGCCTCAAGAAGCAAATCCCTAATACCTTCAACCGCTGACATCGCCCTTAGCCAATTTGGTATGCGGTTTTCAACCGGTTTTTCGAGAAACTTCTCTCCAGCGTCTATTATTACCTCTGCAAACCTTTCTACGGTTGTCTCTTCCTTGTGCCTGTTGTATCTTAACCCATTGAACCTTGCAAGGGAAAAGTACTTTTTGATATAATCCTTTGCGATCCTCCTGTAAATAACTTGGAGAGATCTAAGGAAGGATGGGGTAACATCGATGTAGGCACCTTCAGTTAAGTGATGCAAGAGAGTTCTGAAGATATCTCCAGACATCTTCACCAAGCCCTTAGAGAGGTCGCCAATTCCTTGATGTTTGTGATCGTATTTCCCAAGGTCTGTTTGGCAAACGTGTTTCACAGATACTCTTTTGTAAACTTCTGACAAAATACCTATTTCGAGACCCCAATCCGATGGAATACTTATATCTAAGGCGATGTCGCTTTTGATGGCAAATTCTCCAGATAAAGGATATCTGAAAGACCTGAGGTAGTTTAGGAATTTTATTTCATATCCTATCCTTTCGATCAAAGCTTCTATAAGTGGTTGAACGAACAGTCTGGTTACCCTTCCATAAAGCATGTTATTTCCTATCCTTGCGTAATACCCCTTGTTGAAGGTATAGTCAAGAGAAGGTTCAATCAGCGGAAAAAGTAACTTCGCTGGTAAAGTTTCGTCATAAGTTATTATATCTGCATCGTGAAGCGCAATTGCATCTGCCTCAATAGTTGCTATTCCCATGGCTATCCAGACATCTCTCCCTTTCCCTTTATATTTCAGCACATCTAGCCCTTCCTCCTTTAACTCCCTAAGAACCTCTCCAACTGAAGGTCCATTACACCAGACAACCTTATGGGGAACCTTCAATCTCTGGAACGATCTCAGAGCTTCTACGTACTCCTTTTCATTCTCTGCAGCTAGAGCTATGATTATATCGCTGGCGTAGTCACAGTGGTTCATCTTTTCAATTATCATGTGGGCGGTTTTTCTTTTGAGTTCATCAAAAAGCATGGGAACTACAATAGATACAGGTTTTTCTTTAGCATAAGCTCTTACTTTTCTGAGCAAATCTTTCTTGTTTACTTTAAGATCTTGCAGGGTTGTAACTACACCTTGGCTAAAATCCATCCTTTGTTGAAAAGGAAAACAAACCTTTTTAATCTATCGTTAAGTGTCCAAGAGACTGTCGACTTTTTTTTGGCGTGAGGATGTAGAAAAAGTAAGTATCTCAGAATTGCTCAACGAAGAAATCTTATAGAAGTGTTGAGCCTTAGTATCTGATAGATATCACTAAAGTTTTTTACTGCATGCCCTTTGTTGAAATGTGGATTACCTGCCGCTAAAATGCAAACCCCTGGATGACCTGTTGGGTGGAGGCATTGAGAGAGGTATAATAACGGAATTTTACGGAGAAGCTGGAAGCGGAAAAACGAACATATGTTTGCAAGCATCGAGAGAAATGGCGAATGCAGGGAAAAAGGTCGCTTATATAGATACTGAGGGGGTATCCATAGAGAGGCTGAAACAGCTGTGCTCTGCTCCAGGCTACGGTGCAGATAGGATACTCCCAAACGTGCTTTTCTTCTCTCCCCATTCTTTAGATGAGCAGGAACAGATGGTCAAAAATGCTCTTAAGGTTAGGAATCTTGGTCTAGTTGTGATCGATACCGTTAACATGCTTTACAGGATTAAAATAGAAGAGGATGAAGAGGCTGCAACTAGATCTATAGTTAGACAGCTTGCAACCTTACAGCTTGAATCAAGAAAGAAAGGACTTTTTGTCATAATAACTGGACAAGTCTACTCTACAGAAGATGGCGACGTGAAACCCTTTGCTGGGAAAGGGATGGAGCATATAGTGAAAACGATTGTAAAACTAGAAAGGATTGGCTTGGGAAAAAGGAGGGCTTCTATCATAAAGCATAGATTTCAGCCTGAAGGTCGATACGCAGATTTTAAAATCGTTGAAGAGGGTCTCATTTAATATCTTCTCCAAACACATTCACGTAAACCTCCCTAACTTTGTTCCAGTCGGGCAAATTCGCCTGGGCTCCCCTACCTCTTATGATAAACGATGCGACTATGTTTCCAATTCTACAAGCAACTTCTTCATTGTAGCCCTTCATAATCCCAGCAAGAAAACCAGCCCTGTGAGCATCTCCAGCTCCGGTTGGATCCTCAATCCTATCAACCTTCACTGCAGGTATTTCTATGCTTCCATCCACAAAGTACAGGGTTGCTCCCTTTTTTCCTTTACTAACTATAATGCTCTTCATTCTATCAAAGAAAATGTCCTCGATGCTTTTACAATTCGTGCGCTTTAAAAGATGATTCATCTCATGCTCGTTGAGAAAGAGATAAGTTACGTACGGAAGGCATTTAAAGATAAAATCTTCTATTGGTCGATGAAACATCTCTTGTCCAGGATCGAAACTTATTGCACATTTCTTAGCTGATGCATCCTTCATTAGGCGTTCATAGATGCTGAACTCGCCTGCGGTAAAGTGCACGTTTGAAAATTTTTCAAAATCTACCTTTACATAAGCAAGCCTTGAGGAAGCTCCAGGATAGTAGTATATCTGCTGATTTCCTTCACCGTCTGAAAACATGAAGGATCTAGCGGTTAAGCTATCAACTTGCTGGAAGTAGGTTAGATCTATGCCCATTCTTCGGAGCTTTGTCAGGTAAGCGGAATTTCCAAAGTCTTTTCCAACAGAAGCATAAAGTGAAACTTCTAAACCCAACTTCTTTGCAATTACCGCAACGTTGCCGGCGCATCCGCCATCTGACATGGAGATATCTATGATGGAAGTTGCTTGATTTTCTTTTGGTAAAAACTTAACGGTAGCTATTGTATCAAATGCAACATTTCCAACTACCAACAATCCCATGGTAGCAGAAGGGGAAAGAACGTATTAAAAGTTTAATAAGGTATTCTTTATAGCGGATAACATGCCCGTCGTCACGTTCAGCTATGAAGACTTTCTTAGATTATTAGGTTATAGAATAGAAAAGGAAGATTTTATCAACAAGATACCATACATAGGCTGTGAAATAGAAAGGGTAGAGGGAGACGAAATAAGCATAGAGGTCTTTCCGAATAGACCAGATCTGTGCTCGGTTGAAGGTATAGTAAGAGCATCAAGGGCTTTCTTTGACATAGAACATGGAGTGAAAAAATACGAGGTGGAAGAATCCAGCATAACGACATTTGTGGAACCTTCTGTAAAGGGAATCAGACCATATGTCGCTACCGCCCTTATAAAGAATGTTAACCTAGATGAAAGAGCGATTACAGCCCTTATGGATCTCCAAGAGAAATTGCACTACGGATTGGGAAGGAGCAGAAAAAAAGCAGCCATTGGAGTGCATGATTTTGATGCGGTGAAAGCTCCTTTCACTTACAAGGCTGTTCCCCCAAAGTCGATAAAGTTCATTCCTTTGGGATGCGTGGAAGAGATGGATCTTGAAGAGATTTTAAGGAAACATCCGAAGGGTATAGAATACGGTCATCTGCTGAGAGGTGAAGACAAGTTTCCAATAATTCTTGATAGTAACCAAAATGTGCTCTCCTTTCCTCCAATAATAAACGGTTCCTTGACAGAGGTAACTGCACAAACCAAGAACATCTTCGTTGAAGTGACCGGCACGGATATGGAGACAGTAAAAACAACCCTCTGCATTGTTGCAACAGCTCTGGCTGAGAGGGGTGGCAAGATATGCTTAACTATCGTGAAGGATGGAGAGAAAACGTACAAATATCCGGATCTCAGCACGACGGAGAAGAGCGTCTCCGTGAAATATGCATCTTCTATCTTGGGTGTTGAATTAAATGTGCAAGAGATAAAGGAATGTCTGGCTAGGATGGGATATGACATTATAGATGTAAAAGAAAATATCGTAAGGGTTGGAATACCTCCATGGAGAGCAGACATACTGCATGAAATAGATCTCGTTGAGGACATCGCCATTGGATTTGGATTTGATAGGTTTGTTCCATCCCAGCCAAGGTCGATGACCTATGGTAAAGCCTTTGATGGAGCGAAGTTAGTAGAAAACATAAGGTTAATAA
>JAGHAD010000082.1 GCA_021161685.1 Thermoplasmata archaeon
AGAGAATCCAGAGAATGGGCAGAATTCTGCGTAAGGCACCGGGAAAGAAACATTCCTACATTTACACCGTTTACATCCCGGGTATAGATGATGAAATATTTCGTAAAAAGGAAATAAAGAAGTTGGAAGGCGTAGCTAAGATTATCAATAAGACATTATCAGGATAGTGAGATCAAGAATAATAGAGTTTAATAAATATCTACGTTATGTACATATGGTGTAAAAATGAAAGTATTTACATCTGTCGCAATCCCTCATGAAGATATCCTGAAAGGAAGACTTACAATGGATGTTTTTGCCGCCGACTTGTGGGAAGTATACAAAGGAAGGGCTCCCGCTGAGTATCAAGATCCAGACATATTCTTCAAGAAGACATATCTTACCAAAGGTTTGCAGAACCTATTGGAGATGATGGAAAAGAGGTTGCAGGGTGAAGGTGGAGATCCAGTGATACAGTTACAAACTCCTTTTGGAGGAGGTAAAACCCACGCTCTGATTGCTCTATATCATAAGGCGAAAGAAAAAGGATATAACGTTGCTGTAATAGATGGCACTGCTCTTGATCCGAGGGAAACAATAGTATGGGAAGAATTAGAGAAACAGCTAACGGGAAAGGTTGAGAAGTTAAAAGGGGAGACATCACCGGGACAGGAGAAGATAAGAGAGGTTATAGATTCCTGTCAGCCATGCCTGATTTTAATGGATGAAATTTTGACCTACGCCACAAAGGCTGCTGGAATTAAAATCGGAGATACAACTTTATCAGCTCAACTTCTGGCTTTTATACAGGAGCTAACGGGAGCGGTTAAAACAACAGAACAATCCCTTCTAATAATAACCCTCCCATCAAGTGTTCTGGAACATTACGATGAAAGCGCAGAGAAACTTTTCCAACAACTGAAGAAGATTGCGGGGAGAATGGAAAAGATCTATTCCCCGGTACAGGAAGATGAAATATATCACGTTGTGAGAAGGAGATTGTTTAGCCAGATAGACGAAAGTAAAGCAAAGGAAATAATCGAAGAATTTCTAAATTACGCCGAGAAGGAGAAAATCTTTCCCGAGGGTGTAGAGAAAGCAGACTACCGGGAGAAATTTATCAAGAGTTATCCCTTTCAGCCAGAGGTCATAGATGTTCTCTACAAGAGATGGGGAAGTTTTCCATCTTTTCAGAGGACCAGAGGAGTATTGAGATTTTTGTCTTTGGTGGTTTACTCGCTAAGAGATGCGAAAATACCATTTATAAGGTTGTGTGATGTTGACTTAAAAAACGATGAGATAAGGAGAGAATTGATAAACCACATAGGACATGAATTTGATAGCGTTATAGCCCAGGATATAACGTCTTCGGATTCTGGAGCAAAGAAGGTTGATAAAAGTCTTGGATCTTCTTATCTTCCTTACTCGTTTGGAACTAAGGTTGCGACAACCATCTTTATGTATTCCTTTTCGGGTGGTCCAGAGAAAGGATGTGGTGTAAACGAGATAAAGATGTCATCCGCAGAGATGGACGCTCCGAGTAGCATAGTGGTTGAAGCGATATCAAAGCTCGAGGAGAATCTATTCTACTTGCAATATGATGGAAGGTACTATTTCTCCAACGAGCCAAATCTGAATCGAATCTTGTTAACAAAAATGGACGGAATTAGCGAAAATGTGTTGCTAGAGAAAGAAAAGCAGCTCTTATCCGAAAATGTTAGAAAAAATTACTTTGAGATTTACATCTGGCCATCTAATTCAAAAGATGTTCCGGATTCTCCAAACCTAAAACTTGTAATAATGAGAGAAAATCACACGAAATGTAACGAGATCCTGCAAAATTGTGGCGATAAACCAAGGGTTCACAAAAACACCTTGATCTTCCTCTGCCCGTTGGAATCCGAGAGAAGTAATTTTATCAACAATCTTAAAAAGTGGATAGCGTGGCAACTCATAGAAAGTGACAAATCCTTGTATCTCAGACAGGATCAGAAAACCATGATAAATCAAAACATAAGAAAATACAAAGATATCGTAAGAGAACTTCTACTCAGTTACTATCGTCTCATATATCTCCCGGGTAGGGATGGTCTCAAGGATATAAATCTTGGAAAGCCAACCTATGGTATGGATCTGTCTATAGACCAGATCGTGTATAACAGATTGAGAAGCGAGGAAGAGTTATTGGAAAGACTTTCACCGCTAGTTATAGCAGAGAAGTATCTGAAAGACAGGGACTACGTTGAAACGAGAAGGATATGGGATGCCATATTGAATACACCGGGAGAGAATAGATTCACATCGATTGATGCAGTAAGAGATTCAATAAGAGAGGGTGTATCTCAGGGCTTGTTCGGTTTAGGGTATATAGAGGACGGTAAACCTTCATGCAAATACTTTAAAGAGGATTATACGCCGACTCTATCAGAGGGAGAAATTATCATTAGGAAAGACCTTTGCAAGGTAGAGGAAGAAGCTATAGAAGAAACGCCTTCGCCTCCTAGTAGAGCGGTTTCCACTACAACAGCTCCTCCAGTAGTTACTACTGCGGAGAGAGAGGATAGGTATACAGAACTAAATCTGGCGATATCTCCCACTGTTGAGAGATTATCAGACATCGTGAGGTTGATCTATTTCATTCGAGAAAGATTTGACAATGTGGAGATAAGGATGAAAATTTCGGCAAAGGAGGGAGAGATAAGCATATCCGAGTATCAAGACAAAATTTTGGAGGCTCTGAAACAGGCAGGGATTCAGATTGAGGAAGAAAATAACACCTAATCGGACAAATGGACTGCAAAGGGGAAAACAGACAAGAATTCTCTAAGATGGTCTCCTCAAACAATAATCACGTTCTGGTCGGTATGTTATTTGACCTATAACCGGATCAAAGAGTTCTTTGAATTCGAGTCTATCGCTTACAGTTCGCATTGCTGCAAATGCCTTTACTTCAACATCTAGAAACGCCTCGCAAACATGCCAAGCTGAAGCAATAAACGTGTGACCTCTCGTTACAAGATCATCCACCAGAATAACATTCCGAGAGATTGTTGGAATTTTCTTTATTGCCATAGATTTATAATGAATCGTTGGACTTGGTCTAGGTGAAGATATAGATGATCTTGGCACTGCCTCTATTCTCTCAAGTATAGGTCTAACGGTACCAATTCCTTCTCTCTCCATCGCTTTAGCTATCTGAAAAGGTGGCCACAGTGAGTCTTTCTTGAGTGGTGCATGCCTTGGTACTGGAATGAGAGTAGGATTTTCCCCTAAGAAGTCTTTGAAGTCCTTATCCTTTTTGATGATCTCCTTTAACGTTTTTGCAACGAATTCTGATGCAAACAATACTCCAAATTTTGAATCCATAGGTAACTCATTCTTTATTGCCCTCATAACTCTTCTAGCGATTTGCCCCTTCTCAGATGGATCACGTGGACAGTAAGAAAATATAGAAGCATACCTTATTTCTAACAATCTGGTCATTTTCGACGACCTTTAGACCTTGATTTCTAAACTTTTTATATCTACTGTACCCTCAAGAGCTGGAAAGATCTCTTCTATCACGGAATCTATATCTTTGATGCTCTTCAGTTCCTGAGCTCCATATCTCACCATATCCTTTACCCAACCTAAATTTCTATCTAACAGTAGCTTCCAAAGAAACAGAGGTCTACCCAACCTCAAGGTTTCCCATCCCTGAGATATAACTCCGCTACTTTCCCCAGCTTCGATGATTATGCTCGCATCGGATAAGAGAGCCATTGTTCTATTGCGGAGAACAAAATGTTTTGGTTTGGTTATGCATCCTACAGGATATTGGGTTACAGCCAGATGTTCCCGCATTATCAAATCTTGCAACGATTTGTTTTCTTTGGGATAGACTCTGTTCAGAGGTGTACCGAGTACTGCAATCGTCTTTCCTCCACACTCTATAGCTGTTTTGTGCACTACTGTGTCTATTCCTTTAGCGAGACCACTTACGATTATCACTCCATATTCAACCAGTTTTTTTGTTATCTCTACAGCATCTCTCTTTCCCTGCTCGGATGGGGATCTTGTTCCTATAATGGCTACCCGTGGTCCAGGAAGGGGTATTTTCATTGAACCGGAAATGTATAGTTCTTTAGGTGCATATTTCTTCTCGATTTCGTTTAACGGACGACCAAGTAGCTCAGATGGAGAAACCTTCTTTATTCTCATCATTTCTCACCTTTCTATTAAGTTGTGATCTTTATTAAACTTTATGACAAGGTTGGATCAAACTCCAATTGTGATGATATTTTCTCCTCCACCACATAGGCAGGAATATCAGGAAGAGATATCAGGTGAGAACGCCCTCTTTCGCCTGCGCCCGATATTTTCAGATCTATGAAACCGTATCCATGCAATCTTTTCAGGTAATCCAGAAACTGCCTCTCCTTCCTCGGATTCTCTCCGTGCTCTTCACACACCACCTTATACACATCAAAAGCCTCTCCAGTTCTCAGATATGCTCTCCCTGTTCTCCTTAACTTCCTTGCTATTGCCAGCAAAACAAGTTTCTCATGCTTACCAAGATACTTCAGCTTGCTTTCTGTGATGACTGAATAGGTATCTGCTTTCGCTGCCCTGACATGCTCAGGTGTAACCTCTGGATCATCATTTTCCTCTGCTGTCTTTCCGGCTTTCCACAGAAGTTCAATCGCAAATCTCGCATCTCCCCAAACTGAAGCGATATCTGCTATGAGTTTGATGCTCTCATCACTGACCTTTCCACTGTAGAAGGCAAGATTCACCCTCTGTTTGACTATCTCAATCAATTCTTCGCATGTATATCTGCTGAACTCAATCTTTGTGTGTCCAAATGAGCTTATTGTTGCTGGATTGAATCTTTCCAAGAGATTGTCATGAGAAATAAGGATCAAAGAAAGACCTTCATATCCTTTGAGCTTGAAACTCTCGTTGAATCTTGTCAGAGAATATATGAATCTACACCCATATTTCTTGAAGTGAGCATCCACATCATCGAGAATCAGGATGAGATGTGCAGATTTGCTCTTCAGGTATCTTCTCAGGTTATCGAGCATCTCCTCATCAGAGAATCCTCTCTCAGGAATCCTGATGTTCAGTTCTTCAAAAACAGCAGAGAGAATGGTGTTTGGAGATAGGTGATCCATGCAGTTCACCCTTGCCCATTTTATCTCCTTTCCTGATTTCTTAGCATCTGCTGATATCATCTGGCAGAATCTCTTTGCTGTTACGGTTTTGCCTGTTCCTATGTCTCCATAGAGCAAAACATGCCTTGATATTCCCTGAGATAGCGTTCCGCTGAAGTGATTTTTCAGTTTCTTCAGTTGCTTCTCTCGATTGGGTAGATCTCTTGGAACATAACTCATATCGAGCTTTGATTCGTCTTTGAAGATGGATGAAACTCCCTGCATCCTAGAAATTCCAAGGGATTCATGGTATTTAAAAGTCTTTGGGGGTTGGGTGCAGGTATTAAAGAGATCTGAAAATAATCCCCCATTGTTAAATTTAAACATTTATCGGAAATAATTTCTCTGGCACTACTCTTCCATTTATGTCAAACCTCGTTTTTAATACTCTGATATAATTTTCTTCGCCCACAAATATAATATATAAGATCATGGTCGGCTTATACCATGTTATTAATCCATCTTTTCTGAGGTAAACTTTTCCTTTTTCTCGCCCACCAATTCTACCTGATCTCACCTCATATCCATCAATATCTACACTTTTAAATAAATTTACGAATAAATAACCAACAACGATCTCCTTTTTCTTAGTTTTGCTAACAATTTGTAGTATTGTGTACTTTCTTTGAAAATCTTTGGATTTGCCCTTTTTAGTTTCTCTTTCAGGTTTGTATTTGGGATCGAAAAGATAAGGCCATAAATCCTTTGGAGTTTTGTTCAAAATTTTTGATACGTGGGTGGCTGCTTTCATTTTAAGAAGTTTCTCTATCGGGAATACAGATTTCTCTTTTATCTCTCTTAAAATTATACCTCTCTTTTCCTCCTCTTGTCCATCTTCTTTTTTCTCTACTAGGTCACTTAGTGTATTAACAAGCGTAGGTTCTCTATAATAAATCCCGACATCGATATACC
>JAGHAD010000144.1 GCA_021161685.1 Thermoplasmata archaeon
TCTCAAAGTTGTAATATGCAACCGTTCTATCCCAGCTTTTAAAGTGCTGATGGAGTTTCATGATTATATCTGATGCTTTCTCGACCTTACCGTTACTCTGGGGATGCTTTACCCTAGCTTTTACATGCTTTATACCGTATTCCTTTAATCTCTTCTGGAAAACATTTGGTTTTGGATCCGGACAACCTTTTCTTGGAATGCTTGTAAACTGCACTCCATGATCGGTCATAACTCGCTTTGGAATACCATTTCCTGCATTTCTGTTTCTTTGGTTCATTCTTTGATAGTCCCTCTTCCTTCAGGATTCTGTGTATCCTGTTGTGAGGTATGTGTATACCTTCTCTATCCAGAATCTTCCCAAGAGTTACCGCACAAACGGGATGCTGCTTTCTTATTTCCAGTACAATTCTTCTCTCCTCATCCGATATGAGAGAAGGTTTCCTACCGGGTTTATCTGGATAAGGGTATTCACCTGTTTCTTTGTATCTTCTATAGATCTCTCTCACCCATTCTCGGTGTTACATTCTGCAACTTTGCTATCCTGTAAACACTTCTTTCTCCTTTCTCCATCTCTCTGATAATCCATCTTATCTTTCTTTGATTCAGCTTCCTCGTCGAAGCTGAATCCTGCATTGATTTTTCTAGGAGGAAGTAATTTCGGGATAATACAAGAGATCGGAAGAACCCCAAACTATATATCTCCTTTCCCTTTTCTTCAACTCATGAGGGATGTTAGGTTAGAGAGATTGGCTGATGTCCTCGTTAACTATTCTCTTGAAATAAAGAAGGGAGATATCTTTTTGATAAGTGGAAGTGAACTCACGCTTCCCCTCATAAGAGAAGTTTACAAGAAAGCTTTACTCGCTGGAGCACACCCGTATGTTAGGATTTATGATGAAGATTTGAGTGAAATATTTTACAAGTTTGCGAGCGATGATCAACTGAAGTTTGTTTCTCCAATTGCGGAATATGAAATCAGAAAAATAGATGCTAGGTTATCTATACTTGGCCCAAAGAATACCAAGTTCTTAACAAATGTGGATTCAAAAAAGCAGGCTTTGCATCATGCTGCAACGGAGAAGTTGCACCGCATTTTCCTAAACAGGGCTGCCAAAAAAGAGCTGAGGTGGTGTTTGACCCAGTACCCTACACCTGCGGCAGCGCAAGATGCTGAAATGTCCTTGGAGGAATACGAGGATTTCGTTTTTAAAGCTGGATACGTCAACAAAAGGAATCCGATAAAGATATGGAACGAGATAAAGGAAAGGCAAGAAAAGATAGTTAAGCTCCTTTCCAGCAAGAAAAAAATAAGGATTGTAGCAAATGATACCGACTTAACGTTATCTGTGGAAGGGAGGAAATGGATAAACTGTCATGGGAAAGAGAATTTTCCAGATGGGGAAATATTTACTGGGCCAGTAGAGAATTCAGCGAATGGATACGTTAGTTTTTCATTTCCTTCTTTCCATGGGGGGAGAGAGGTAAGGGACATCTATCTCGAATTTAAGAGGGGGAAGGTTATTAAAGCAAAGGCATCTAAGGGAGAAAAGTTTCTGAAGTCAATGCTATCGATGGATAAAGGTGCCTCTAGGATAGGAGAATTTTCATTTGGAACGAACTACGCTATAAAGAGGTATACAAACAATACCCTTTTTGATGAAAAAATAGGGGGTACAATACATATAGCGGTTGGATCTGGTTATCCAGAGACTGGAAGCAGGAACAAATCCGGCTTACACTGGGATATGGTAGTAGATATGAGAAAGGGTGGAGAAGTATATGCAGATGGAGAACTTATCTACAAAAACGGTAAATTCTTAGAAGATCTTTTTGAAAAGGCATCATAGCTCAACTGGAAGATCGCTGTTTTCCAAAACGATGCTCGAATCTTCTGGATCGAAGTACATGGATAATGCCTTTATTTTTACCCCTTCTCTCTTCGCTTCAACCAGAGCATCTGCAATTTTATGATCTATCCATCTGGCTGGAGTGAAAGCCTTAACTTTTGATAAACCAGCTAAGAAGATGATCATGGTTTTCTTTCCTTCTCCTGCAAGCTCTATTAAATCTCTTATATGGCGCCTGCCCCTCTCCGTCGGGCAGTCGGGATAAGAAGCATTATTTTCGACTCTCAGAACTGCACTCTTAATTTCAACATAAGTCTCATTTTCAAGTAAATAGTCGAGTACAGATTTCATAACCTTTGGATTTCTCTTTATGATTTTGTAATCAGCCAGCCAAGGTATAAGCCTGTTTTCCAGGGCTTTTTCAAAAGCTTTCATCTGAAGATTGGTATCTATAAGAGCAGCTTTTTCAATATCTTGGATTGCTATCAACTTGTACCTGGTCTTTCCTGTGCTTTTCTCTACGCAATAGCCTTTGTTTCCATTCACTAAGAAATCTCGTAACTTTCCAGTATTGTTTATCGATGTGTGGGTATGGATGGAATCAATTTTAACCTCCACAACAAATCGATTGAGCCTTTTAATGATGGTACATGGCCTGACCCTGCTTAATTCCATCAGCTTTTGGCTTGGCATCGCGTCTGGTTTGAAGAGATTCGTTGCTCTTAATCCTTTTGAAAGCACTGGTACCACCCTTTTTCCACATCGGGGAGATTCTTCTCAGCCTATCAACGACTCTTGGCAGCACTTCCAAAACGTAATCAATTTCTTCTTCTCTATTCTCTCTACCTAAAGTAAGTCTTAGCGAGCCATGTGCTTCAATGGGAGAAAGACCTATTGCCAATAATACATGAGATGGGCGCAACTTCTTGGAAGAGCAGGCGGAGCCCGTGGATGCGCAAATTCCCTCTTGATCCAACGACAAAACCAAGGATTCTCCTTCCACAGCTGTAAACCTAAAGTGAGCGTTATTAACCAATCTCTTCTCGGGATGACCATTCAAATGGCTTTCTTCTATGTTGCCCAGCGTTCCTTCTATTAGCTTGTCCCTTAGAAATTTCATATGCTCCACATCTCTCTCCATCCTTTGCCTAGCTATCTTACAAGCCTCTCCCAATCCAACTATTCCTGGAACATTTTCCGTACCGCTTCTCAATCCTCTTTCATGCCCTCCGCCAGTTAGAAGTGGGGTGAGCTTTGTTCCTTCTCTCACATAGAGTGCTCCAACACCCTTCGGACCATATACTTTATGGGCTGATATTGAAAGAAGGTCAATGTTCATTTTATCAACGTCTATATCTACCTTTCCTACAGCCTGAACAGCATCTGTATGGAAGAGTATATCGAAATCTCTTGCTATCTTTCCTATTTCCTCCACGGGCTCTATGGTTCCGATTTCATTGTTTGCAAACATTATAGAAATGAGAAAAGTTCCTTTTGATATCGATTCCTGCAAATCCTCCGTATCTATCAAACCGTACCTGTCAACTTTTAAGTACTTTACCTCAAAACCCTCTTCTTCCAATTTTTTGCAAGTCTCAAGAACAGCTGGATGCCCTATGGATGAGGTTATTATGTGAGGACCTCTCTCTTTTCTTTTCTCTGCATTTTGATGAGCTATACCTTTTATAGCGAGGTTATCTGATTCTGTACCTCCGCTCGTGAACAGTATTTTTCCTTCCTTTGCTTTAATGATCTTCGCAACTTCTTCTCTTGATTTTTCTATGGCATCATGTGCCTCTCCGCCAAGGGAATGCAAAGAGGATGGATTTCCGAACTTCTTTGTAAAATAAGGTAACATCGCCTTCAGTACCTTTTTATCTACAGGTGTGGTAGCCGCATGATCCAAATATACCCTCATCATAAGGTTCTCACTACTAAGATAACTTGTCCAGTCTCTCCATCTATGGCGATTGCATCCTTACTTGTAGAAAAAACGTAAAGCGGGCTGTAAATGGAATCGAACATTATTTCGGCTGGTCCTAATTTTAAATTCCCAAGACCTTTTGTTCTAGTGAGAAGAGAAGAATTTATTCCAAAGGAGATGGTGAAATTTTTTTC
>JAGHAD010000092.1 GCA_021161685.1 Thermoplasmata archaeon
GAGCTGTACTGTAAGGGAGACTGGGAGAGTTGCATTCGCTATCAGATGGAAGAAAGGGGCGAAGCACATCCGGACTGGATGCTTCCAGATGGAACTTTTGATGAGAGATTGCAGAAGGAAACAGAAAGAGAGTAATATCAAGATATTTAACTACAAATGATATTTTCACGGGGGCTTAAAATGAAAGCTTTGTATATCTCTGGAAGTCCAAGGAAAAACAGCAATACGGATTATCTCTTGAAGATTACGCAGTCTATAACAGGGGGAGAATTCATAAAGCTCTCAGATTATAAAATAGAGCCTTGCAAATCATGCAGGGTCTGTCAAAAGATTGGTAAATGCGTGATCGATGATGATATGAGTAATTTTATCATACCAAAGTTAATAGAAGTCGATGTGATAGTTATAGGAAGTCCGGTCTATTTCAACAATGTATCCGCTCAGACCAAAGCATTTATGGATCGAACGTGGTGTATCAGGGGGAAACTCAGAAATAAGATCGGTGGTGCAATCGTTGTTGGTAGGAGATATGGTATAGAGAGTGCAATCACAGCCATTAATTCATTCTTCCTTAAACATGAGATGATCGTGGCAAACAGAGGTGTTTGTGGAATAGCATTTGATGAGGGAGAAATAAAGAAGGATACGGAAGCTATCGACTCTGCTAGAAAGCTAGGGGAACGAATAAAGGAGCTTGAAAAGATGAAAGGATAAAAGTGAGGATAGAATATAAGCCTGCTTTGGGTGAGGAAGATGAAGACCAAAGTATTGATCATTGCGGTTATTCTCAGCATCCTTCTGATTGGCGTTGCAATTTTTCAGTTAAAACATAAAACAAAGTTATATGAGATAAGGATCGGGTGGTGGGGTAGTGATGGAATCGACTTTACGCGGTATCATTTTGAATATTTCGATGGAAGCGGATCCAAGGTAATAAAGGTTGACAAACCTTCCAAATTAGTGTTAAGATACAATATCAGCCTGCATAGTGGAGAGATCGAGTTGAAGGTCGTTTCCCCTGAGGGATACACTATTTGGAATAAATCGTTTGTTGGTAGCGAAAAAGATCTGAAAGAAATTATGCTGAGCGAGAGCGGTTGGTACAAAATTATTATCTTTGGTAATTCCGCCGAGGAAGGATACTTTGACGTATCATGGAATATTCATCCTACCTGATGCTCTCCTTGCTAGGGTTATCGGATTCACCGAAGAGGCGCTCAGGGAAGAACTGATTGGAGGGATGGGAATCAAAAAGAGATACTCAACCGATGTGCCGAGAAGTTTCCGGACACATATCTCTTCCTGGCATGCGCCGAGCCCCCTCGAAGATAATACTTTTGATAGGATCTTGATTGGTGGTGGGGGTAGCTCATATGATATCCCCCAAGGAAACTAACGCTTCTTGAGAAACTGATGGGTAAAGAGGATATCAAAAGGTTGAATGGGGATCGAGCCAGATAGAGAAAGGAAACTCTTCAAAGGAAGGTTTGTGATCCTTTCTTCAGGCAAAAACCAAATTTAAAAATACTGAAAGAGTTGAGGTGTGAGGATGGCAAAGGATAAGGCGTATGTGGCGTTTGGAATTATTGGAATGATTTTAGCAATTGCTGGAGCTTTAATAGCAACCCTCTCAAATGAAACTGGAATGCCATGGGTTCTCGTTGGCAGTGGTATTGCAATCATATGGGTGGCTTTCCACAGAGTATATCATGCAAAGAAAAAATAATTATTCAACTCCTTCCGCCTTTCTCAACCTATCCATTATTGCTTTGCCCAAGCCAATCTCCGGAACCTGTTCTGCATAGATCACATCGAGATTTGCTTTATCCAGTCTGTGAAGCGCCGAAAATAGATTCTGCGCAGCCTGGCGCAAAGCTTCGTTTAGATCATTTGAACTGGAAAGCACCTCTATTTTCTCAAACCTCTTTGCTATATCATCATCTGGTCGTCTAAAGGCTAAGAGACCTGCCTTTTCTCCATGCCCAATAGCTACATTTCCCCTGATTATCCTGAGAGGTGTCTTTGGAGAGTAATGTTTTGAGAGCTGACCTGGAGATCTCGGTTTATCCGAGCGGGTTAATATCTTTACCCTGCCTATCACCTTCTCTATCTCTTCCACTGGCGTACCTCCTAACCTGAGAATCGTTGGCTCTTTAGTTAGATCGATAACCGTGGATTCGACACCAACCTCACATCTTCCAGCATCTATGATGATATCAATTCTATCTCCAAGTTGCTCTTTTACATGCTCCGCAGTAGTTGGACTGAGCCTACCAAAAAGGTTTGCACTGGGCGCAGCGATTGGGGTTTTCGAGTACCCTATGAGTTTTCTAGCAACTGGATGGGATGGCATTCTCACAGCTACGGTATCGAGTCCAGCAGTAACTATATCCGGAACATTCTCAGATTTCTTCAGAACTATCGTTAAAGGACCTGGCCAGAATCTCTCTGCAAGGATCTTTGCCCTTTCATCAACCTTTTTGCACAACCTTCTGATATCATCAAAATCAGCTATGTGAACTATGATCGGATCAAAGGAAGGTCTCTCCTTGACTTCAAATATCCTTGCAACAGCATCTGGATTGAAGGCATCTCCACCTAATCCATAGACCGTCTCCGTTGGAAATGCAACGAGACCACCTTTCCTTATAACCTCGGCTGCTATTTTCAGGTTTTCTTCACTAGCCTTCAATACCTGCGCCATGCTCCCTTACCCTCATGTTTTTCGATCAGATAATTTATGGCATATTCAGATAGATCCGCAGAGTACTCTCCTGTTCTCTTTATGCTCTCCACGATCTGACTCACGGAGATTGCAACCCCTCCTTCGTGCTGTAATATGAGTGTGTTGATATCTCTACACCGCGATGCAAGGCGAGATAGGGA
>JAGHAD010000114.1 GCA_021161685.1 Thermoplasmata archaeon
ATAATAATACCATGCAGGAACGAGGAAAGGAGGATAGGTAAATGTGTTAAGAGCTTGAGGGAGCAGTCCTACAAAAATTTTGAAGTTATAGTCGTTGATGACTCAACGGATAGAACTGTAGAAGTGATCAAAGAAGAAACGAAAGGTGATGATAGGTTTAGGATAATTAAACAAGATAAGTTGCCGGAAGGTTGGCTTGGTAAATCATTTGCTCTACAACAAGGAAGCAAGTTGGCGAAGGGGGAATATCTTATCTTCATCGATGCAGATGTCTATCTTGAGAAAAATGCCCTCGAGGAAGCCCTCGGTTTCGCTTTAGAAAAGAATGTAGATATGCTAAGCCTGGCTCCAAAGCACATTTGCAAGACCTTCTGGGAAAATGTTATTCAACCCATACCTCTTTGCTCCTTAGCTTTGTTATCCCCTCCAGCCAAAATCAACGATCCAAAGAGCGAAATTGCTTTAGCTGCGGGACCTTTCATAGCAATCAAAAGAGAGGTTTTTGAGAAAATAGGTGGATACGCCGCCATAAAGGACAAAATAGCCGATGATGCCGAACTCGCTAAACTTGTGAAGAAAAAAGGTTTTAGATTAATTTTTGCAAAAGGACAACATCTGTTAGAGCTTAGGATGTACGAGGGGTTGAGGGATGCTTGGGAAGGATGGAGCAAGGTTAGCTTTGCGGGTTTTGTTCAGAAAAGGGAAATCAAATCGAAATTTGCACAGGTTGTGCTTTTTCTCCTGATCATGTTTATAATGATCGTATCCTTTCCTCTTCCCTTTGCATCTCTCCTGATCTCCATACCTCTACACCTCCGCAATGCTTTTTTCCTTTCATTGATGGCTTTTTCAATGAGCGTGTTATCAATGGCATATGCACAAAGGGTCTATAAAATAGGCAACCCAGCCTATGCTCCCCTCGTGATTTTGATTGGCGGTATATTGATGATTGGAATCGTTGCAAACTCAGCCATCAGAACTTTACTTGGTAAAGGTGTTAGATGGAAAGGAAAAACGTACATGGTGAAGGTAAAATGAAGGTGATTTTCTGTTTGACTTCTGGAAGATCTGGAACGAAGTACCTTTCATGCATCTTTAAGAAGAATATCGCCAACTGCGTGAGCAAACACGAGGCTTTTCCAAAGATGTTCGGGAAACCAATCTACTGGCGCCAGGCTGGAGAAATAGAGAAGATCAGAAAGGTTTTTGAAAAGAAGGCAAAAAGGATCAAAAGGTGCAGGGCGGAAGTTTATGTTGAGACAAACCATGCATTTCTAAAGTCATTTTCAGATGTTGCTATGGAATATTTTCCGGACATGAAGCTCATACATATCATAAGGAATCCGTTGGAGGTTGCAAAAAGCGAACTCAACAGGTTCGAGCAGGTCAGAAGAATTCATTTTCCATGCAAATATGGAGGGGATGATGGAAAGTTTTATATAAAGTGGGCTCTCACTGGGAAGGAAGACATTTTTAAGATACTTGATTTTGACTGGGAAACCATATACAACCTGCTTGACAGAGACAAGGTGTACCAGCTCCTGCTATTGCAATGGATAGAGATAGAGAACAGGGCAATGGAATTTCTAGACAAGTACGATAAGCACGGGGATTGCTTTACGCTGAGGTTTCCAAACGATTTAAATGATAAGGATGTTCTAAAACAGATGTTCGATTTTTTTGGTCTGAAGATGAAAAGGAAAGAAGTCGTTGTGTGCAAAAGGAAAAATATAGGAGCGATACCAACGGTTGTTTCACGAAAGGAGGAGGAATTGCTCAAAGAGCTTGTTCCCAAAATTCCCGATAGATATCTGGAAATATTCAAAAAGGAGCCTTACGTTTCTTTTGAATGGTCAAAGCTCCTTCGGAAGGATAATTAAACCTGTTTTCCATTGCATAAACATGCTCTTCTTCAAGCTGATCAGGATAAAGGATGCCTTGAAGTGGGAATCCATTTCTTTCCTTGGCTTTTTACTTGGTTTGGAACTTAAGGGAGATGTCTTTCTTTCCTTTTTCTTTTTCGCAGTTTCCACTTTTTGTATAATGTCCTTCACTTTTTTAATAAACAATTACTTCGATGCGGAAAGCGACAAGGAGAACCCAAGGAGAAGAGAGGTAAATGTAATAGCATCCGGCGAGGTTTCAAGAAGGGAAGCTATTTACGTAATGATAGTCCTCTTTCTCTTGCCTTTGCTCCTCTGCGCTTTTCTAAAGCCTTTCCTGCTTCCATTTTGTGTCCTGATGCTCTTCTTTGGATGGGCATATTCATCTCCTCCATTAAGGGTAAAAGGAAAGGCTGGTTGGGACATCGTCTGGCATTTCTTGGGTTTCGTTTTGATAGTTGTATGGGGATCACTATCTGCCGGCTCATTAAGCCTGATGCAGTGGCTTGTTGCAGTATCATTAGGTGTTTTCAGTTGCGTTGGACAGATAGGAAATCACATAGCTGATTATGAGTTTGATAAAAAGAGCGGAACGGTTACCTTTGCGGTGAAAGTCGGTCTGGACAGAGCAAAAAGGGTTTTAAACTTCACGACCTCCCTCCATTTACTACTGCTGATACCGCTGATCTATCTCTACGTGTCAAGAAGCATATATTCTATTGCTTTCATGATTGCTTCCATTCTTTTAGGATATGCCGTGCTAAAACCGAGGAGAGGAGCTTTTCCAACAAAAAGGTGTTACACCTATTTCTTTTCGGTTGTGGTAGGGGGAGCAGTCTATGGAGGTTGTTTGATTTACAAGTTCATTCCATTGCTCACATAGTTTTAGGCTGGAACAAAGTTCCATGTAAAGTGATATTGGATAGCATGAATCCAAGAGCGGGGAATATCACGATTATTCCTATCCATGGATTGATCCCCATTAGCAAAAATGGAGCGAGGGCGAAGTTTGTGTAGTAATGAAGTCCTATGAGTTTCCTTGCTCTGTCCCTCCCATAAGTACCCAAGTTGAGGAGTTTATGGGAAAAGAAGAACATCATGACAGAGGCCGCTATTAAAAGAGACCACTGTAGATATCTCAATGCATCTATTTTCATGAATTCCTTTACTGTGAAAAAGGAAAGAAAGACGAAAGAAACATCGAGGATTTGAAGGAAATATGCCAAACCCTTGAAGCGCATTGGAACAAAAAGTTGTTTATTTACCACTCTTACTCCCATTTTGACGGCGAGCGTATTTGCCCCTCTCTTAAAATCATTCTCTATATCCTTGAGTCCACCCGCAACGAGCTGCATGAAGATTACTTGAAGAAAACCCAAGATGCAAACTATCCATGCGAGCTTTGTTATTTTGTATATACTTCCTGCCACCGTCATGGCTCCATAAAGTATGAGGAAAAAAATCCCAGTTGCAACGAATATGTCCATCAATGGATATTTCTTGCTGATGTAATCGTACACCGTTATTGAGACCGCAGATAGAGCGAGCACTGGGAGTGGAGCGTAGTTGTTTGTCGCAATGCACAATGAAATGGCAATCGCAAAGGCGGCAATCATTGAAGATATGGCAAAGCACCATGCTTCTCTCACTGAAATGGTTCCGCTAACAAGGGGACGATCCCTTATTTCTTCAGAATGCCTATCTATCTCTAGATCTTTTATATCGTTAAGTACAAAACCATAGGTGTGACCGAGGAAACCTATGATAAAAAGGGTTATCAGATGCCACAGGTTGTAGCATTGCATTGAAACCGCTCCCATAACTGGAGAAATCGCAGTAAGAGATGCGTTGAATGATCTTGCAAGCTTCAGGTATTCCTTAACCTTCACATTCTATTAAAAGCTCATGGAGATAAAAACATATCGAATGCTTAACGCGCTCCACTAGCCGTTGCATTTGTTGCGCTCTCGCTTACCCTGATAACTTTTATTTCGTAGGTGTCCGAGGGTGTTCGAGCAACTCGCACACCGTCAATGTAGATATAGATTCCAAATTTGAAGATTTTTTCATCAGCTTCACCCATGTCAAAGGTCAAAGAACCTGGTTTATCCCATGGTGGCCAAGGTATAGATTTGTTTATACCAAAGGCTGGGAAGTATAGGTATAGACGATCCCCACCTCCTGTAACATCATATCCATAAGGTTCCCATCTGATGTAAACGATCCTTAAAGGGTTTTCTCCAAACGATGGTTCAATCCCTATGTCTGCATCTATTCCATAGAACGTAGCCCATTCGGGAATTTTGACTTCTCCAAAGTCTACGGTTCCAACCTCGAAACAGGGGTTCGTAATTTGTCTGTTTTCATTTCTGTAATGTAACGTTCCCAAATACCAGCCTCCTCCAACATTTGTTGAATCAGCAAGCTCATCTATTTTTCCTGCTATTATGACTTGGGGTTGCCAATCTAGAGGAGCATTTGGTATGTCTTTCCAGATGGATATCATTTCACCCATCTGGAAAACGTCTCATCAATGTTGGCTTACTTTACAGCTG
>JAGHAD010000148.1 GCA_021161685.1 Thermoplasmata archaeon
ACGTTGGACTTTCCCTTATGACCTCGAGTTTCAAAATGGTATCAACAAATAATGTCGGTAGTTTTTTCATAACACCGAGTTTATCGTCATAGAGCAAAATCACTGTATCAAGAGTTATTCCCATGACTTCGTTTCTGAGTGAACTTAAAAACCTGTACAATTCTCGTAGATCTTCATCCTTTGGCATCGAAAAATTTACAAACTGAGAAAGTGAATCAACAACGATCATATCTGGTTTTGCAAACTCAATTCCTTCAAGGATTAAGTTTTTCATCTCATCTAAATTGCGAGGGGGATCTCTGTATATACACTTATGCGTATCCCGCAAATCGCTCGAAATGTACCTAGATACACAATCTACCACGAATACCCTCTTCGAATGAAGCGGATGCTTCTCCAACGTATCGTTAATGTAACCATATGTATTGATCAAGGAAACATACAACAGGGTGAGGAATTCCTCCTTTCTCACTTTGTTTAAGAAGTCGATCACGTCTTCCAGCTCTACCGAGTTGTGAGTTAAAAGAACGAGTCCTCTCAACCTTCCTATAGTCTGATCCAACTCTTTGTGGAGTTCCTTCCAGTAATTTACTTGAATGACATGACTTTCCTCCATGATCAGTTTCCAAGGTGTTGACTTACGGTATCTGTAAGCTTCTGCAGATCAAAAGGCTTTGTTATATAATCCACCACCCCTCCAATTTTCATGAGTTTTTCTTTCTCTTCATCGGAAAACCTAACCACAGTGAGTAAAACCACCTTTGGTTTTTTTCTCTTCTCTCTCAGTTTCTCCAGAATTTCTTTCGTTGTTGGCCCAGGCATCATCACATCTAGGAGCACCAAGTCTGGCCCAAAATCATCTACCTTTGATAAAAACTCCTCCCCATCCTCTGCGGTTTCTACTTCAAAACCTTTCTTCTCCATTATTAGTCTAACTAGATTTCTCAGGTCTGGCTCATCATCCACAACCATAACTCTAGCCATTTTCCATTCCCTGTTAACGCTTTCTTAGGTATCTACCAAGCATGAGCAAGAAGGCTATGCACATTATAATAGATACATCGAAGCCAGGTATTTTCTTTTTTGCAATGTATGGATAAATTTCTATGAAATGAGAGGAAAATCGAGGTATATATATCAACAATTGCAAGCCGTTCGATCCATTCATGATGGCGCATGCGGGTTCTTCACCTGTCATGTTGAGCAAGGTGTCATAACTTATTAAGGGTAACTCCTCGTTGTCTAGTTTAACCACTAATTTGCTCGTGTTAAAAACCTTGTGGGATAGGTCTATTACTAATATTTTCTCCTCTCCCGTTCCATTCACCTGTATTTTGATTTTGTTCTTTTCAAATTTGCATGATAAAGTGGTATTGCCAAATTCCATCGCATCACTTGAATTTACCATATCTATAATCAGCCTTGCACACAGTTTACCCTTTTCCATCGCCTTCACGAGGATCTTTTCATGCAAAGCTTGTTTTGGTATGGCAATGGTAGCGTTAAGCTCTGGATGGATTAAAAACATGATGTTGCTAGATTTGGATATGTTTGCATAGATCGTGTTGTTTTGCACCTTTATGCTACCTTCTCCAGTCAGGACTAAACTACCATTTACTTTACCGGAAATCTCAATTATCTTGGAGCTGGTCTTGTTTGCATTTATGTCAGCGGAAAGAAGGAAGGTGATTGAGCAATTATCGATTGAGGTTATTTTGATTAGGCGCACTGGGTTATCATGCACTTCTATCATTGCATTTTTTCCGAGAGCAAACCATACACTTCCTACCGATCTGTTATCCATCGCTCCCTCAAAACCCTCTATATGGATTAGATCAAATACCGTTATGCTCTCTTCCCTCAGTATTGTATAATCTATTATTGAGCTGTCGTTGAAAATGAACCTTACAAAATTCCCTATCACATAGCCGTCTTCGGTTTCGATTTTCCCGATAAAGCGTTGCTTATTGACTATAAGCAGATATCCCGAAGTTGCGTTGTTCCATTTCTTCCTGAAGATTTTACTGGTTTCATTGAATTTTTTCTCTGCATTCTTTATCCACTCCTCGATATCTTCTCTAATTTTGATTCTTTTCCCAATTTCTTCAAGATTACTTTCCAATTCATCCAGCTTCTTTTTCAGTTCACTTTCATCAATGAAGAGCAGTTTTCCTGAACATGAGCTTGAAATCATAGAAAATAGAGTAATTACCAGTAAGATCCCCACCACCCTCATGTTGAGGAAGCAATGATTTATCTGTTCTTAAACCTTTTGAATTTGAATGATCTACCTAGAAGGAAAGGTGCTTGAAAAGGAAGGATTTGTGCATGGCTATGTCAAGCTGGTAAATGGAAATATTGAGGTTGGTAAAGGTAAAGCGCCAGGCGAAGTTTTAGCAAGAGGGTATATCTTACCATATCTTATAAACTCGCACGTTCATACCGGAGACACCTTCATAAAGAAGAAGATAAAGAATTTGCCCAGGGACATTGAAAAACTGGTCGCCCCTCCACACGGCATAAAACATAGACTGCTTTCCAGAGCCAGCAAGAAAGAGATCGTGGAGGGAATGAAGGAGTCTCTCAAAATGATGAAAAACCGAGGCGTTTTTGCTTTCTGCGATTTCAGAGAAGGTGGAGTGGAAGGGGTTTATTTGCTGAAGGATGCCTTGCGTGATGTACATTTAAATGCGATTATTTTATCAAGGCCTTCTTGCATTTCCTATGATAGGGAAGAAATTAAGAAATTGCTCGACGTTTCCAATGGAATAGGTATCAGTAGCATAAGCGATTGGGATATAAATATCTTGAAAAAGATATCTGCAGATACCAAAAGGAGGGGAAAGCTCTTCTCTCTACATGCGAGCGAGAGGATCAGGGAAGACATAGATTTGATTTTAGACTTGAAACCGGATTTTCTGGTTCATATGGTAAAGGCTGAGAAGGGGGATCTGGAGATGGTAAGAGATGAAGACATCCCTGTAGTTCTCTGTCCCAGATCAAATGCGTTTTTTGGGTTAAAAACTGACTATGATCTGATGAAAAAAGTAGGTATAAAGGTGCTACTTGGAACCGATAACTGTATGATAGCTGAGCCGGACGTATTGGCAGAGGTGAAATGGGTTCTGAAGAACTGCAAGGCATATTCTATAGAAGAATTGCTCAAAGCGGTAAGTTATGATGCTGCGGAGTTTTTTGGGATTAAAGATTACGGCTTTGAAAAAGGTGTGGTGGTAGTTGATACAAAATCTTTAAAACCCATATTCGTTTCAAGTGGAAAGGATCATGAAAGTAAAGGAAGTGATGTCTAAAGAGTTGATAGTAACCTACGTTCCAGGTACCGTAAGGGATGCTTTGAAAACTCTAGCAAAGCATGATGTTCCTGGTGTGCCTGTTTTAAAAGTTGGAACAAGGGAAGTTGTTGGGGTGGTAACCAGAAATGATATCTTCAAAAAACCCGAAGAAGATCAGCTGGCTCTGGTAATGAATTCGGATCCATACGTTATAAGCCCGGATGATGAAATTAACAAGGCTGCAAAGCTGTTTTATGAAAAAAAGATACATATACTGCCGGTGGTGGATGAAAAAAGAAACCTAGTTGGTACATTAAGTCCAACCGATCTGCTGAAGTTGTTGGTTGAAAAGGAAGAAAAGGTAGAAGATTACATGAGCAAATCGTGTGTACCCGTTTATCAAGAAACTCCTCTACCAATAGTGATGGAGATAATATCCATAACAAACGAAAATGCTTTACCAGTCTTAGATGATAGGTTAAAGCTCGCTGGTATAGTTACGGATGGAGATCTGTTTAAGCTAAGTCATATAAAGGAGAGCGTGTCCAAATCGGATCTCGGTCTAGGAGATGATGAGGATGCTTGGACATGGGAGGGTATAAGAGATGTGATCAGACTGTACTATTCTACCTCAAAAATCGATTTACCCATGGTACCTGTCAAGGAAGTGATGGTAAGAGAAGTAGAGAAGGCTTTCAGAAGAATGCCCATATCAGAAGTTGCGCGGGCCATGCTGAGAAAGAGCATAAACCAGCTCCCAGTGGTTACCTCTGAAGGCAGGCTTGTTGGAATGATTACGGATATAGATTTAATGAAAGCTCTCTGTTGAACATGGACAAGTACGAAAAGATAATGAACTTGGCGAAAAGGAGGGGTTTCATCTACCCATCTTTTGAGATATATGGAGGTGCCGCAGGCCTTTATAGTTACGGCCCGCTCGGAACTTTACTAAAAGAGAACGTGAAAAACCTTTGGAGGTACTTCTATGTTCTCAATGAAGGTTTCATAGAGATCGATACACCCACTTTAACGCCTTTTGAAGTGCTTAAAGCATCTGGTCATGTTGATGAATTTACCGATCTAAAGGCTTTCTGTAAAAAGTGCAAGAAATCTTACAAGGCGGAGGATGTCAAAAGAGGAGATAAGCTGGTTTGTCCCAGCTGTGGAGGAGAAATAAAAGAGACTTCTCAGATGAACCTGATGTTTTCCACGATTCTTGGAGAAGATAGGAAGGCTTTCCTTCGACCAGAGACAGCCCAAGGTATATTTACCGATTTCCATCTCCTATACAGATTCGTGAGAGAGAAGATGCCATTCGGAGTTGCTCAGATAGGAAAAGGTTACAGGAATGAAATTTCTCCCAGGCAAGGTGTTATAAGATTGAGGGAATTTTCTATGGCTGAGGTTGAGGTGTTCTATGATCCAAAGAACATGAACATGGATCCATCCAATCTGAAGGGAGAACTCCCTCTCGTTGTGGATGGCGAGGTTAAAAAAATGGATTTAAAAGAAGCGGTTGAGAAAGGTATAATCGAACACCCTGCACTTGCGTACCATATACTTTTAGCATATAAATTCATGGTGGCTTGCGGTATCGATGATGAGAAGATAAGGGTTAGGAAGCACAGAAAAGATGAGCTCGCCCATTATGCGAAGGAATGCTGGGACATTGAGAGCTATTCTGAGAGATTTGGATGGGTTGAATGCGTTGGTATTGCAGACAGGTCGGCGTATGATTTAACAGCCCATACAAAGGCGAGCGGTGTAGATCTATGCGCCTCCAGGAGAGGGGAAGGAAGGATAAAAAAGAAGATAGTTGCAAAGCTCAACGTTTTGGGACCAATCTTTAAAGAGCTTACGGGAAGAATAAAAGAGGAGCTTGAAAAGATGGAGCCACCAGCTGAAAAGAAAGAAATTACCTTAGATGTAGATGGGAAAAAGATCGTCATTCCGGAGGATGGATATGAAATCGTTGAGGAGAAAGAAAGCGTTGAAAGGTTTATCCCTCATGTCATAGAGCCATCCTTCGGCATAGACAGGATAATTTATTTTATCCTTGAGCACAGCTATGTTGAAACCGAAAAGAGAGGAGAGAAGTATAACCTGCTGCGTCTGCCCGCATACATAGCGCCAATCAAGGCTGGTGTTTTTCCACTAGTTAATGATGATAGACTCTGTAAGATAGCAAAAGAGATAGAGAGGGAAATGAGATTGGAAGGTCTACAAGTTTTCTATGATGATACTGGATCGATAGGTAGAAGATATGCAAGAATGGACGAGATTGGAACTCCTTTCTGCATAACCGTAGACTTTACCACCCTAGAGGATGATACCGTAACCGTAAGATATAGAGATACAACTGAACAGGAAAGGATAAAAAGGAAGGATGTACCCTCCTTTATCAAGAATCAGATTTCAGAGTCTCTTAAGAACATCTTCAATGATTGATAGACCTTCTTCTATTTCTTCTCTCTCTATTGTAAGAGGGGGTCTGAACCTAATGCTCCTTTCCCCACATCCAAGGATCAGAACACCGTTTTCATAGATTCTCTTCTTTGCTTCATCCCTAAGTTTTGTTGAAGGCAGGTCGAATGCGCACATTAAACCCCTTCCCCTAGCATTTGATACCTTGTCCGGATATTTCTCTTGCAGTTCTTCGAGACCTTTTAGTAAGACTTCTCCCTGCTTTCTTGCGTTTTCGACGAGATGCTCCTCTTCTATGACTTCCAGATATTTCTTACACCTCACCATATCCACCAAATTCCCGCCAAATGTTGAATTTATCCTGCTAGATACCTTAAAGACGTTATCCTCTACCTCATCTACCTTTTCCCCAACCATTATTCCGCATACCTGTGTTTTCTTGCCAAAGCAAAGTATATCGGGCTTGAAATCGAAGTGCTGATGACACCACAGTTTTCCAGTTAATCCTATTCCAGTTTGTATCTCATCAACTATGTACATAATGTCGTATTTGTTACAGATTTCCCTTAGTTTCCTCAAGAATTCTCCCCTGAAGTGATTATCTCCGCCTTCTCCCTGTATAGGTTCGATTATCAAAGCAGCTATGTCGTCTGGATTTTTCTCTATGACATCTTCTATCTGTTCGATTGCTTTTTCTTCTTTCTCGATTGTTTTTCTCAGGTTTTCCTCGTTCAAAGGGAAGGTTATCTTTGGATTGATCACCTTTGGCCAATCGAACCTTGGAAAGTACATCGTTTTTCTCTTATCAAAAGTACTCGTCAGAGAGATCGCATATCCTGTTCTTCCATGAAAAGCCTCTTCGAAATGTATAATCTTGTATCCCTTTTCTCCCTTTCCATTTTTTATGTTCTTTCTCACTTTCCAATCAAATGCGGTTTTGAGTGCATTCTCAACGGCGGGAGCGCCTCCCTCTATGAAAAACAGGTACTTGAAGTAATCTGGCTTTGCTATCCTTGCAAACGTGTCGACAAATTCCGCCATCTCTATGGTATAGACGTCTGAATTTGTTGGCTTATTTACAGCTACCCTCGCAAGCTTGTTGAGAAAATCGGGTTCCAATAACGAGGGATGATTGCAACCAAGGGGGCTCGAGGCAAAGAAGGAAAAGAAGTCTATGAAGTATCTGTCGTTTCTGGAATCGTAAATCCTGCAACCTTTGCTCTTCTCCAAATCTAAAACAAGGTCGAAGCCATCTACTAGCATATACTTTGATAGAATCTTGTGCACATCCTTAGGATCAACTGACATTTCCAATCACCTCTTTTGCCATGAATATCTTAGATCTTTATAAAATGGTATCGGTTCGATGCTTTCCACTTCTAAACTTACTTCACCAGCATGACATATTAGAATAACAGTTCATCGATAGACTTTTATACTGTCTTTACCTTTCTCTACACGCCGAGGATGGGATGATGGAAGATCTGTTCTACAGAGAAGAAATAGAAAAATCTAAAGAGAAGCTTACCCTAGATAGGGTATCAACTGGTATACCAAAATTGGATGACCTTTTACAAGGAGGCTATCCAAAAAACGGCATCATACTGGTTTCTGGTCCACCAGGATCTGGGAAAACAATTCTTTGCTTTCATTTCATTGACAAAGGTATTAAGCAAGGAGAGAAGTGCCTCTACATAGCAGTAGATCAAAATGTGAAATCCTTGCTGATCCATGCCTGCTCGGTGGGTTTCGATTTCCTCCCAGCAATGGAAAAAGGTTTGCTCAAAATGATAGAGGTGGACATTGAAAAATCTAGTACCTACAATAGGATTGCAAATGAAGTGATTGGTAGAGAATACCAAAGAGTTGTATTCGATTCCCTTTCTCCTTTCATAGATACCCCTTTCGTGATAGACAGGGATGTCGATTTCGATAAGGTGCCCATAATAGACAAGCTGAGTGCATATCCAGCTGATTCCAGAAGCGTTCTGAGGTTTCATCTGAGAAGGTTGTTCGACCTTCTGAGGAAATCTCAATCGACTTCGCTCGTTACTTCTGAACTCCTCGAAGGAAAAAATACCCTGTCTAGAGATGGGATATCGGAATTCCTAGCAGATGGCGTGATACTGCTCAGCGTTGATCCACTGATGGATAGGAGAAAGCTGACCATATGGAAGATGAGGGGAACGAAACACACTCTGAAGCCACAGGACATGATCATAACTGGTAGGGGGATTGATATCAAATGAGTTCGGATGATCCTATACTTGAAGTACTCGAAGACTTGCTTAAGCTAGATGACATCTATGCATGCATGGTTGCGAGGAAGAACATGGTCAGTGTCATTCCCGATACTTCTAAATTCAATCCAAAGATAATGGACGTCTGGGATATAGTTTCTCTTGCAATGAAAAGCGTTTTCGCCGTTATTGAAGAGTATGCGAGCGTTGGTCTAGACGTTATGGAATTCAGGCTGAAGAACCACTCTGTCCTTTTCTTCATTATACCAGAAACCGACAACGCTCTCGTAGCCATCATCCCATCCTTGGCAAATAAGGGTTTGATAGAGGTTGAGATGGAAAATGCAAGAAGAAGAATAGTGGAAATATTGAAAAAAGAAGAAATGGTAAGGGCATGAAGGAAGAGCTAAAGGCGGGTGTTGGTTTATCGAGAAAATGGGATGCAAGAGAGGCTGGTAGAGAGGTAGCTGAAACTGCTTTAGAAAAACTCGATGGGGAGAAGCCGAAGTTCTTCCTGTTATTTTCGACGATCCATTATGAGAAATATGGCGGATTTCAGGAATTACTCAACGGAGTCTGGGAAGTCCTGCCAGAGGGAACGCCCCTAATTGGTGGGACCGTGGCTGGGTTTATGAATAATTATGGGTGCTTTGCAAGGGGTGTAACCGGACTGGGTATTTGTTACCAAAATATGGATGTCGCTGTTGGTGTTGGGTACAACACAAAAAGAGATCCAATCAGAGCGGCAAGAGAGAGCACAAAAATGATAAAAGCAAATTTAAGAAATAGGTGGCAAAATCGTTTCCTTGTTAGTTTAATCTCCGGTCCAGAGATCCTAGAACTACCAGGCGGTGAGAGGAAAAAGGTTATTAGG
>JAGHAD010000154.1 GCA_021161685.1 Thermoplasmata archaeon
AGTATAACGACAAATTAGTGAGGAGAGGAGAGGTTTATATATCTTTGGATTTCCTTGATAGCTGGGATGATGAGCTTGCAAAAATGAACAAAGGTAAGGTTGGTAGACCTTTTGTCTATCCCCAAACATTCATCTATTTCTCTGCTTTTATCTACATAGCTTTCCTACCATATAGACAGATAGAGGGATTCTTCAAAAAACTTTCAGCTCCAGTACCCTCTCTATAGGGTATAAAAAGTTCTGTTTCCATCATCTGCCCATGACCAAGAGTTTGTACTTGTAGCTGTTGCATTTGTTTCATTTTACCTTGCGAACCTTATATGGTATGGTGAATCTGAACTAAGAAATATCCCGAAGTTCCATTACAACAGAAGTTTATGTCTGCGGTTCCAGTATACCTTCTTCATTGCCCAAAGTTTTTAATTAAAGTTTCCTTTTACCATTTTGGGATGGGAGCGCATGAAGGCTTTTTGGACAGCGTAAGGGTAGCTCATGAGCTGGCAAGAAGGCAGAAAGAGATATCTGTAGCCGAGTTCTTTGAGAGGAACAAACATATTTTAGGTTTTGGCAATCCGACAAGGGCTTTGGTAACCGCAGTTAAGGAGGCTGTTGACAATAGCTTGGATGCCTGCGAAGATGCGAACTTGCTGCCAGATATTGTTGTTGAGATAAGGAAAGGAGAAAATGAAAGAGAATGCAAGGTGATAGTCGAAGACAACGGTCCAGGGATTCTAAACGATCAAATACCCTTAGTTTTTGGTAAGCTTTTGTACGGATCGAGATTCCACACGATAAAGCAGAGCAGGGGGCAACAGGGTATAGGAATATCTGCGGTTGTGCTCTATGCCCAGCTATCTACGGGTAAATTCACAAAAGTTCTGTCAAGGATAGGAGAAAATGAGCCCGCCCATTACTATGAGATTGGTATAGATGTTAACAGGAATGAGCCCGAAATTGCGAGGAGCGAGATAGTGTACTGGAATAAGGAGCATGGTACGAGGATAGAGGTAGATATCGTTGGAGACTACAGGAGGGGAAGGAAATTCGTTTACGAGTATCTTCAAGGTACTTCGATAGTAAATCCTCATGCAAGGATAACATTCATAGAGCCTAACGGAGAGAAGCACATCTTCGATAGAGTATCAAATACCATGCCAAAATCAACTCTTGAGATAAGGAAACCCCATCCACATGGAATTGAATTAGGTACTCTAATTAAAATGGCTAGACAAACAAAGGCAAAGAAGTTATCAACCTTTCTAAAGACCGAATTCACGTCAATGGGAGAAAGAACATCTAGAGCGGTTTGTGAGATTGCAAACCTCGATGAAAATATTAACCCAAAGGAGTTGAAGAGAGAAGACTTCATCAGGATATTGGATGCGTTCAAAAAAACCAAGATAATGGCTCCTCCCACCAACTGCCTCTCTCCAATTGGAGAAACTCTCATAAAGAGGAGTTTAAAACACGAAACAAAAGAGATATCTCCAGAGTTCATAGTTGCAACTACGGGGCCTCCATCTGTTTATTCCGGCCATCCTTTTCAAGTTGAGGTTGGTATCGTGTACGGAGGTAACCTTGATAAGGATTCGCCAGCTAAGATACTTAGGTTTGCCAATAAAGTTCCACTGCTCTATCAGCAAGGCGATTGCGTATCTACTATTGCAATATCAAGTATAGACTGGAGGAGATATGGTTTGGAGCAAAAGGGAGGCAGAGGGATACCGGTGGGACCGGCTATTTTCTTCATTCACGTTGCCTCGACAAATGTTCCCTTTACTTCAGAGAGTAAGGAAGCAATAGCTGACATTCCAGAGATAAAGCACGAAATAGAGCTTGCCTTGAAAGAATGTGCCAGAAAAATGCAGAGACACTTAACAAAAAAGGAAAGGAAGAAGAAAACTAGAGAAAAATTCATCCTCATAACCAAGATTTTACCAGAAATAGCAAGAAAAGCGGCATCAATGCTAAACAAACCGGTTCCACCACTTGATGAAGTGATTACTAAAATAATGGATGTTGTATGGATAGAGGATTCGATAGAGTATGAGAAAATTGAGGGAGATAAGGAGAGGTACATAACAAAAAGCAGGATACTGGTTGCAAACTACAGGCAAAAACCACAGAGGTTCAACCTCTATGCAGTTATACCAGAAGATGCGATCATTGGATTTGTTGAGCCAAAACCAGAAAAGATTACGGATAGATACATAAAATGGAACCTACCTACGATAGAGCCGATATCAAAATTAGAGCTAAATTTTGAGCTCGCCGGGCTCAACAAGGGGGATTTTGAAAACGACCTGTATGTGGAAGGAATAAATCCAGATCATGTAATAGGAGCTGACAAATGGGAGGGAGGAGATTGAAATGCAAGTTATAGAAAAGCTAAACGCCATAGCAAAAAAGATATACGATGACCTCACAAGAAACGAGATACCATGCCTTAGTATTCCAACGAGAGCAAAATCCAACATAAGATTTGACAGCAAATTTTCCGTGTGGAAGTACGGATCGAGCAAAAGTTTGAGATCCGCAAAAACCTTAGATGGTGCCTATATGCTATTAAGAACGATGTACGTTGCAGATTTTATCAAGAAGATGATAGAGATGAGAAAGTCTTCCACGCTAAGGGAGATGTATTACATCTCAGAGGGATGGGGGCTCGCAAAGTTTAATTCTCAGCAGGAATCCGATAGCTTGGCTGAGGATCTTGAGATAATGACCGGTTGCTTGAGGGAAGAATTTAGGCTAAGACCTGAGGAGGATGGGGCAAGGGTAATAGGTAACATAGTGATAGAGGAAGTGACGCGCAGTGGAGAAAAAAGAAAAATACACTGCCAAGATGATGTTGGGGATGCCGGATATTCAATACCTTACAACGTTGAAAAGGAGAAGATAAGATTTAGAGAGATAGATGCCGATTTCGTTCTGGCAATAGAAACCGGAGGTATGTTTGATAGGTTGGTTGAAAACGGTTTTGATAAATCCCACAGAGCTATTCTGGTTCATCTGAAGGGACAGCCCGCAAGATCAACGCGTAGGTTCATAAAACGATTGAACGAAGAAGAGAAACTGCCAGTATTTGTCTTCACAGATTGCGATCCATGGAGTTATAGAATATATGCGAGCGTCGCATACGGCGCCATAAAGACTGCCCATATATCTGAGTACCTTGCAACTCCAGCAGCCCAATTTTTGGGCGTCACACCTTCAGATATCGTAAACTACGATCTACCAACCGATACCTTAACGAAGGAAGACATCAAAGCTCTAAAGAGCGAGTTAACCGATCCAAGATTTGGAAGCAAATTCTGGAAGGATGAAATAAAGCTTCAGCTCAAGCTCAACAAGAAATCGGAACAGCAGGCTCTGGCAAAGTATGGATTGGATTATGTAACGGAGGTGTACCTTCCAGAGAAACTAATGCAGTTCGGGATGCTGAGGAAGTAATTACCAGATTTCATCAGCTTTTAAGATTTGACACCTGACATTGATAACTGTATCCTCATCGATCGGTATAATTGTTCTGCTGAATATGCCTCCCTTTGCCCCTTCTGGGTAGGTGTAAACGTACATCCTCTTGCCTTTGTAAAAGATCGGCTTTGGTTTTTTCCTCTCTTCGATCTTCCTCAAAAAACTCCTGTAATCGATGTAAATTGAGATGGCAACGATGGTAAAGGCTGCATACAGTATACAGCCAACTAGGATTATTCCTGGAAGAGTTAACTTAACCTTTTGTAGTATATCATAGCCAAGTTTGAGATAGTAAATGGAAAAGATCATGAAAGAAACGAAGAAGAAATAAATCATGGAGAATAACATCAGCACTTTGAGAACCCCTTTCGATTTTTCTTTTTTTCTTTCTACATCACTTTCCATGCTTGTCCTCTAGATAGCTGAAACCCATTTTAAATTTTCGAGAATTTCATGCAAACACTTTATTAACACGATCGTATTACTCTCTGATGGATGGCGGAGCAGGTGAAGATACCTCAACAGTTGCAGGATCAGATAGCTAGGTTACAGCAGTTAAGGACTCAGCTACAGATGATCATTCAGCAAAGGCAGCAGGTTGAGGGAAAGCTCAGAGAAGTTGAGCATGCGATAGATGCCATAGAAAAAGCAAGCGATGATACTCCAATTTACAGGAGCATTGGCTCTCTCCTCATCAGGGCAAAAAGCAAGGAAGATGTCCTCAACGATCTTAGAGAAGATAAAGAAACTCTTGAATTAAGAAAGAATGCCCTGAACAGGCAGGAGGGAAAACTCAAAGAGAAACTCGTTGAGATGGAAAGCAAAATAGAGAATGCTCTAAAACTGGTGCAAAAACAAAGCTCATAGCATGCCAAAATACGGCTCAAAAACCAAAAAGATCATTATTTTATTGCTAGTACTGGGCATCATTTGCTTTATAGTTTCGATCGGTCTTTTTCTATGCAAATCATCATACTTTGAAAGCTTCCTATCCATATCCATTGTTTTCTTTTTCCTGAGCGCAATTATATACTTAACCATTTATAGACAGCTAAAGAAGTTAGAGTAGCTATCTCCCAAATCTCCTCTTCCTCTGCTGGTAGGTATAAATAGCTTCGAGAAAATCTTTTTTTCTGAAAGCCGGCCAATAAACATCTGAAAAGTACAGCTCCGAGTAAGCGAGTTGCCACAGCAAAAAATTGGATATCCTTTCTTCTCCAGATGTTCTGAGCACTAAATCTGGATCGGGTAAGCCTTTTGTGTAGAGATATGAAGAAACGGTTTTTTCGTTTATATCGTTAGGATCCAGCTTTCCTTCTTTGACATCCCGAGCTATCTTCGTTATCGCATCCACAATTTCCTGTCTACCTCCATAGGCTAGAGCAACATTTAGTACATATTTAGAGTAGTTCTTCGTTGTTTCCATTAATTTTTCAGCCTTTTTTCTGATATCCTCTGGTAGCAGATCAAAATGCCCTATGATGTTAACCTTAATCTCATTTTGGTGTATATTTGGATCTGCTGAAGCTCTATCGAGTTCCTTTGAGCATAAATCGAGTAAATAATTAACTTCTTCTATATCTCTCTTGAAGTTCTCGGTTGAAAATGCATAAACAGTCACTACCTTAATGCCAAGAGAGATGCACCAGTCGATAACTTCTCGCAACTTCTCACTGCCCAGCTTATACCCCTCTTCCTTGCTAATACCCTTCTCCGCAGCGTACCTGCGGTTTCCATCCATTATTATGGCTATGTGATTTGGTAATGGCATCGACCTAACCTTCTCTTCGAGCTTGATCTCTCTTAGCCTGTTGATCTCACTTATCAATAATTTGTAAGCACTCGAACCGGTCACCAATTTGACCAGTTTCCTACCCACGCTGCTGTTTAGAGATCTACTGACAAATGATAGAAGTTTTTCAAGGACATTTCTCCTTACAGGCACATGTTTATTAATGAAATTAAAATACTTAA
>JAGHAD010000054.1 GCA_021161685.1 Thermoplasmata archaeon
CCTCTATATTGCTCTCCCTGAGCATCTTCTCTGCAAGTTTATCTGGATAATCTCCCTCAAACACGATCCTCTTTATTTCGGCATTTATCAGCATTTTTGCGCACACAACGCATGGGGCGCAGGTACAGTATAGCGTTGCTCCCTTTACCGATACGCCAAACACCGCAGCTTGAATTATAGCGTTTTGCTCCGCATGCAAACCTCTGCATAATTCATGTCTCTCTCCAGGAGGTACTTTCAATTTCTCTCTTAAGCAGCCAACTTCCTCGCAATGTGGGAAACCCTTCGGCGCACCGTTGTATCCAGTGCTCAATATATGGTTGTCCTTTACGAGTACTGCTCCCACTTTCCTTCTGAGACAAGTGCTCCTTTTAGCGACGATATGAGCTATCTCCATAAAATATTCATCGAAAGATGGCCTTTCCATGGGTTGCAATAGGCTTCGCTTAAAATCTGTTTTGTTTTTACTTCTGCAGTCTAATTTCTATTTCCTGAAGATCCCTAGAAAGGAAACAATTACTAAAAACTTCTCTTGCTTCTTTTTCTAATTCATCTCCATTAGTGTACCTTGGGCTGATGTGGAATAAAGCTAGCATCCTTACATTTGCCTTCTTTGCTACCTCTGCAGCTTGCAAGGCGGTGCTGTGACCGTACTCGTTGGCTATATCATTAAGCTTAGAAGAAAAGGTTGCATCGTGTATCAGGAGATCGGCATTTTTTGAGAATTCTATCATCCTGTCACATGGTCTTGTATCTCCAGAGTACACTATCTTTCTCCCTGGTCTTGGGGGGCCGAGAACCATCTCGGGCTTCACTTCCCTTCCATTCTCCAACTTCACTGTAAAACCCTTTTGCAGTTTGCTAAATAGAGGTCCTTCAGGTACTCCCAGCTCTAGAGCCTTTTTCTTGTTAAACCTTCCCGGCCTTACATCTTCTTCCAAGCAGTAAGCAAAGGTTGGAACGGTATGATCAACGAGCAAGGACTTTACAGTATAACCTTCAAACCTCACTTCTTCCCTATCCTTTAGCTCGATCGCGTAGATCGGAAAATCGGGCTTAAAATAACCAAGGGATGTGACGTTTTTCACAACATCCCTGATTCCTTTCGGTCCATAGATGTAGAGGGGTTTATCTCTGTCGTTCAACTGCATCGTCTGTATCAATCCTGGTAAACCAAGGAAATGATCTCCATGGAAATGAGAAATAAAGATCTTCGTTATCTGCATGTAACTTATCTTGGTTCTTTGTATCTGTCTTTGGGTTCCCTCGCCGCAATCAAAGAGCAAAACTTCCCCTCCCCTTTTGATGGCTATGGAGGATACATTCCTCCTTGCGGTCGGCCAGCTCCCCCCTGTTCCCAAGAAAGTGACGAACAACTGCATTCCCCATGTCATAAATCAAGGAAGCTTAAAAGAGTTTACGACCTGTAAAGTAAACCAACATCGGTAACATTTTTCCAGATGGATGTCATCTCATCCACCTGGAGGGGATGATGCACGATGTTACACCTGAAGTGAGAAGATTGATTGTAAGAGCGAGAAGAAATGGTATGAAAGTAAAAGATATTGTAAGGATTTTTGGGGTTAGCAGAAAAACCGTCTGGAAATGGGTGAGAAGAGCTAAACATCCCAGTAAAGAGTCTTTTAGGGATCTACCAAAAACTCCACATAAGGTGAAAAGGAAGATAGATGTTTACACAGAGAATGCTATTATAATACTCAGGGATTCCTTTAATTGGGGGACTCAGAGAATAAAGGTTTCTTTGGAATCTCCAGCACCATATATCAAATTCCTACTTGAAGAAGTTCTGGGTAAGGTATGGAGAGGTAGAATACTTAGTAGACAGAGTATCAATGAAGTTTTAAAGAAACATAACAGGAATGGTTCACCATACAGAAAAAATAGAAGGGATTGGAATTTCTTTAGGGCAGACTCTCCAAACGATCTATGGCAGATGGATATAAAAGGTCCTTTTAGGATAGAAAATCAAAGTTATTATGCTTTGATCGTCATAGATGACCATTCAAGATACATCATAAATTGCTCTCTCCATAGATTAATCAAAACATCAGATATAACCCCTGTTTTATCTGAATGTATAAAGAGATGTGGAAAACCATCAAGGATTTTGGTAGACAATGGATGGTGTAAACAGCACGATATAGATGTTATTTATACCCCACCCTACTATCCTCAAGCTAAAGGAAAGGTCGAGAGATGTATAAGGACATTTGTTGAGGAGTTTCTAAGGTTACAGAGGGTGTTTGATTCTGTTGCAGATATCCTTGAAGATTTTGTTTATTGGTTTAACAACCGTAGATATCACTTAGGTATCTACGGTTATCCCGCAGATATTTATTTACGAAAACAGAATGTTACCGATGTTACTTGACATTACACGACCGAATGGTTTAAATAAGAAAAGGGGGAATAGACATAAGAGGTCGAGGGAGATGGATCCATTCAGAAGGGATAGGAGGAGAAGAAATCCATTCAGGTTCTTCGACGATGACTTTTTCGAGAAGTTTTTCGACGAGAGGCTATTTGAAGACATAGAAAGAATGGCGGAAGAGTTGTTCAGAGCTCTCTCAAAGGCAGAGCCAGGTAAATCCATAGTGAGAGGCTTTAAGTTCACCATCGGTCCAGATGGGAAGCCAAGGCTGGAGGAATTCGGAAATAGAACTATAGAGACACCAGAAGGGGAACCGGCAATATCTGACGAGAGAGAACCTCTTACCGATATCATCGAGGGAGAAGAAGATGTTGCCATAACCGTTGAACTTCCTGGGGTAGAAAAGGAAGACATAGATTTAACTGTAACAGAGGATACATTGGAGATAAAGGTGGACAGTGCAAGAAGAAAATATCATAAGGTTATAGAATTACCTTGCAAAGTTAAGCCAAAAACGACAAAAGCTACTTACAAGAACGGGGTTCTGGATATAGTCATAAAAAGAAAAGAAAGGAAAAGGGAAGGAGAAGGTTACAAGGTCACGATAGAGTAGTTGCCTACGGTAATGGCAAATCAGGTAGATCTATTGCTATTACCCTATACGCAAAGCCAACAAAGTAGGTAAATCCTTCTCTGGTAAATGCTGATGCTCTTGATACGTATATATAAACCCAGCGAAGCCCAGTAATATACCAGCCTGCTTCCCGCTAAGTATTTCGATCTTTGCTAAAGAAGGATCAATTATTAACGTTCTGCTTGGTTTGAATAACAGTCTCGATTTTGTGTAATGCCACATTACGATCGGTTTGAAATATCTTATTTTGGGGAAGTGATATCGTCAAACATCTTTCTCTCGTAACCCATGCTCACGATGAAGACCATTTTTCCGGTTGATATTGCATGCTTAAGAAACAAGTCTACGGTTACAACTCCACCTACTACCGCTAAGGCGCATGCAGCAAGAAGTATCAAGTAGGTCTCGTTGGTAAAGTTACCTTGTGCCAAAACCTCTTTTATTTTCCCCATCGGTTCAGACGGATTCCATTCCCTCTCTGTAAAGTGTATCTCGCTTGGCATGCAGGCGCCATTTAGCGGGACCATCAACAGGATAGAAGCTACACAACCAACCACCAAACTTCTCTTCATGCTCACCTCGCTTTTTCTCTAAAATAAGAACATTGATCTACTGGTAAAGTTAAGTAAAGAAGTGGAATCAAAAGAAGTTCTACTATAGATAAGTTTTTATTATTTAATATCATTATAACTTAATAGATGGGGAGGACCTACCTGCCAAAAAGGATACTTTGTCTCTTGATTATTATTTTACTTACTCTACCTGCACTTTCTACTTCAACCGCAAAATTCAGTTTCAAAAGCCTATTCGAGAAAAAGGATTGGTATTACAAACCAAAAAGTTATTCTGAGCTAGTACGGTGGTACAAGGAATTAGAAGAGAGATTTCCAAATTATGTCGAGGTTATAAAGGCAAATGAGTTATATGGCACGGGCAGGGTGAAAGGAGGTTATGATCTGTACTACGTTAGGATAACAAATGAATCTTTGGGTCTCCACAAACCAGAAGTACTTTTCCTTGGAAGCCCTCACGGCGACGAGACAGCGGGTACCATAGGTTTGTACTGGTTTGCCGATTGGTTGCTAAGGAAGGCTTTCACCGATGAAGAATGTGAATATGAGAAGGATTGGCTCAAGTGGCTGATAGATCACAGGGAAATTTACATTGAAGTTTCTCACAACCCATGGGGTTTTGATCACTGCACAAGGTACGATAGGAACGGATGGGATTTAAACAGGGAAGCTGACCACGATGGCCCTGGGAGACCTACTGGTGGAATATGGGGGAGCGTTAACGGTAAAACGCTTAGAGCTTTTATTGATAGTCACGCCATAAGAGTCGGATGTGATTTCCATGGAGGAGCGAGGATGCTGCTTTACCCATGGTCCTCTTCTCATGATAGCGTTAGTGCCAGTAGTCCGCTAACTGGCAAGTCCTATACGCATGCCCCTCCAGATTTCTACTACTTCGATGCGATTTCTTTGAGATTGGGAGATTTCATGGGTGACTTTGGAGGAGATTTGGATTACACCAATATAGGAACCATACCAGATACAGTTGGCTATGAAGCACCTGGTTGTATAGCTTGTTGGGCTTATGGGGCAAATGTCAAGGAAAATCCTGCTGAGGATAGATACGTGCATGATGAAGAATTTGGTAATTATCCGGGCTGCGGTGTACTTTGGATTTCCCCAGAGCTATCAAGGGTTAAAAATCCACCTGAGAAGGACTTCGGAAACGACACCGTTGATGGGTATGGTAAGGAGGTGCAGAGGTTTCTACTGCATCAGATAGACCTTGCCCAGCCTTATATAATGTGGGTAGACGGTACACCAAAGAATAACTCCCGCTACCCCGTTGGGACTGTCCTTAAATTCAGGTGGAAGGTAAATGGATGTATGGTGGTCGATCATACCAATATACAGTGGGGAACAGACCCAGATCCAATAAGGAAACCCAAGTACTTCACCATAGATCACGATGAGCATGAAAATCAATACATAGGGGGTACTGGGTGGGATTTTGCAAAAGATGGAAAGATAAATGGTACGGTGTATGAAGAAACTATACAACTAAATGAGCCGGGAAGCTACTATTTCGTAGCAAAAGCGATGGTCGATCAGATTTACAGGAATGTTGTGCATCCAGAAATTTATGGAAATAGATCTTACCTACGTATCATAAAAGAAAGGACAGATCCTAATTACTACGAGGTCATCAATGGCACCGACGGAAAAGAGGTTATCAAAGGTCGTCTATGGTGGTATAGCCCAGTCATCCATGTAATAATTGGAGAAGATAACGTCCCTCCAACCACAGAAATACTGATAAATGGAACAAGGGGAGAAGATGGATGGTACACCAGTGAAGTTCAAATCTCTTTTAAGGCAAGTGATAATCTTGCTGGAGTTAACTACACCCTTTATAGCATAGATGGCTCTGAATGGAAAGTTTACAGGGACAAAATAACACTTGGAGAAGGAGTACACGAGATCAGGTTCTTCTCAGCAGACTTTTTAGGAAACGTCGAGGAAGAAAATGTGAAAATCGTGAAAGTTGATCCTACTCCACCAAAAAGTACTTGCAAGCTATCTGGAGATGAGGGAGAAGAGGGATGGTTTAGAGGAGATGTTGTTGTTCATTTAGATGTAGAGGATTCGACTTCAGGAGTTAAGGCTATATATTACAATGTGGACAACTCTACGTGGAGGATTTACACGACAGAATTTACCGTGAAAGGAGAAGGATTACACCATTTGTGCTTTTATTCTGTGGATGAGGCCGGAAATAGAGAAAAGGAAAGTTGCATTGACTTTGCAATAGATGTTACCAAACCAAATGTAACCTTACTATATCCAAGAGGAGGAGTCTTAACGGGCTTTGCCGACATCAGGTGGCTTGCAAGCGATAATCTGGGCGATCTGAAGATCTCTCTATTCTGCAGCAATAACAATGGATCGACGTGGTATACAATAGCTTCTGACGAGGAAAACGATGGTAAATATGTATGGAATACGAGGGAGGTGACGGATGGTAGGTATATAATAAAGATAACTGCCAGCGACAATGCCAGAAATACCGCAAGTGATTTCTCTAATTCATTGATAATATCAAATGGAATAAATCCTCCAAAAATTGAGGTTGACTTCGTAAAGCCAAGAAGTGGAAAACTATACTTTTTGAACAGAGAGATCGTGGATCTGCCAGATGAGTTAATTATAGTGGTTGGTCAGATCGATATAAAGGTCAATGTTACCTTGGAAAATTCTTTAAGCAAGATAAGCAGGGTGGAGTTTTATGTAGATAACGAGTTGAGAGCCATAGATAAGAGTCCACCATTTGAGTGGAGGTGGAGAGATAGAGCGTACCTCAAGAAATACTCCATAATGGTGGTGGCATACGATAACATAGGAAATAGCAATCGTGCAAAGATCGAGTTATGGAAGATCCTTTAAAGCTGTTTATCCTTTTATTCCTTTTGATCGTAAATTTCCCTCTTTTCTTAGAGGCAGAAAGCCATCCAAACACTTTATACGTAGGTGGTAGTGGTGAGGGAAACTACACAACCATTCAACAAGCTATTGATAATGCAAGTGACGGCGACATAATTTATGTTTACAGTGGTGTGCATTTTGAACATTTAGTGGTGAATAAAAGAGTTAGCTTGATTGGAGAAAATCGCTCTACAACTATCATAGATGGCAACAACAGCGGTGGAGAGCCTTGTATTAGAATACTCTCCCCAGAGGTATTGATATGCAACTTTACCATAAGGTGGGCAAACTGGGACGTTCACCAGCCTGGAATAGAAGTTGTGGCAACAAATGTAGAAATCAAATTCAACAACATCAGTATCAATGATAAGGGAATTTCCCTCTCTCTAGCATCGAGAAACTGTACCATATCAAACAATACCTTTTATCTCAATCACTTTGGGATATGCGGAGCCTGCCATGGAGGATTGTACAACAGGATAGAGAACAATACCTTCATTGAAAACGACTGTGGTATTTTCATGAGATACGCAGAGCGCTGTAAGCTAAGGGGTAATGTATTTTCCTCTAACGGTTGGCAAGGGATAGTAATGGAAAGATGTCATGGAAATTTGATAGAGAACAACAGCTTTGTTGGGAATGGAGAAGGATTAATTTTGAAAGGAAGCAAAGATAACCTCATCTTTCACAACAATTTTATCGGAAACTGCCTAAATGCTTTAGACAATGGAAAGAATTCGTGGGACAATGGAAAAGAGGGAAACTACTGGAGCAACTATAAGGGTAAAGATCTAGATGGGGATGGAATAGGAGATGAGCCTTATCGCATACCTGGAGGAGAAAATATCGATAGGTTTCCTTTTGTAGTGGAGAGCGGATGGATTCCATTCACAGCTGATGCTAATGGGCCCTACAAAGGTTTTGTGAACACCACCATTTGCTTCCATGGAAGGGTTAATGGAGGAAAGGAACCTTTCTGCTGGCTGTGGGAATTTGGAGACGGCGAAAAAAGCACGCTAAAAATCCTTGTCATGTTTACAGAAAACAAGGTCTTTATCAAATTAACCTGACCGTTCTTGATGCTAGAGGAATTTTAGCAATGGATGTAACCTACGCATGCATACTGCCGGAGGACAAAAATCCTCCAAGAGTGAGGATTACAAAACCCAGAGGAGGAATCTACATCACCAATAGGAAAGTAATGTCCTTGCGTGATTTAACCATCGTAATTGGGGAGGTGGATGTAGTTGTCAATGCAACGGATATGGAAACATGGATCGATCGCATTTTGATACTCGTGGATGGCATCCAAAAGGCAAATTTGACCAAACCTCCATATATTTATACTTGGAGGGAGAGATGCTACGGGTATCATGCATTGGCTGTGCAAGCTTTCGATGCTGGAGGAAATATTGCTAAAGATGCAGAAATAGTTTTTAAAATAGATTGATCATTGCTCTAGACCCAGTTTCTTTCGCGCAACCAGTAGCCATGAAACTAACTCTTCCACATTTTTAACGTTTGTATTCTTGGCAAATCTTTTTCTTATCTCGATGTTGCACCTAGTTCTACCTGAGAGGCACTTTGTTATGAGCGAGCACAGCTTCCCACCTTTTTTATCCCAATCTGTCAGTATAATTATTTCCTCGTATTTCGATAAAACCTGATCACAGAAATCTGGAATAGCCATCCCCTTATTTAGAACGATCACTTTTCCCATAACTTCAAGGCTTCTTAAAGATCTCTTGTCCCTTTCTCCTTCCACGATTATCGGGATTTTCTTGCTCCTTTCTCTGAGTTCTTCCAGGGCCTTTTCGACTTCGATTAGTGATTCCCTGTAGTTCCTGTTGCCCATTCCTAACTCTAATATAAGCCAGAAACTTTAAGAAGCTAATGGAAAGGTTTTGCGAGACTGTCAAATTGTAGATTGCACACCAAGCTACAGTCCAGCTCTTTACTGACTGTAAAGAGCTGTGATACAGAAATCTTTTCCAGAACGATTTCAACCTGGATTTTAGCAGACCATACCATTGCTCTATTGCATTCCAGATGTAGATCTGATTGTTCTCCAGTTTGACCTTTGTCTCATTAACAGCAACAGCCTTTCTCCATCTTCTCTTCACATCAAACAACCCTTTGCACTTCGTATACCACTTCCTTGCAGATTCATGTGAGAACTTCTCTATCAGGCTCAACACTTTTCCTGTCTTTCTATAAGACGGACCAGCCTGATAGACCAGTATAGCAAGTGATTTTGTAATCGGATTCTTTCTGTTCCATCGAAAAATTCTTTTCCGTTGAGCAGTTCCATGAAACGCTCTATCGTTTCTCCCTCCTCTCCTAGGGTTTCTCCCTAGGAGGGAAATGATTTTGAGATCAAAAAGTTGACAGTCTCAGGTTTGCAAAAGCAAAATTTTTATTTTTTCAAATTCTTAGGAGAATTATGATGAAGCTTGGATTGAACTTCGCACTATTCCTCATGCTCATTCTTCCCTTCACATTTGCTATCGGAGAAAATCACTTGGTTAAAACCCCGGTTTGGGCAAAAGACGATAGTTGGTTCTACGAGACAGATATTTACGTCAAGGGACAATTACCGAGCGAATACAGAGTAAAAGCCATAGATGGTACTTGGAATGTAGATAATGCAACAACAAAAGTAATGAATGTGAGCGAGAGCACCTATACAGTTGAGGTCTATGGTAACTTAACAGGCAACCTTACGCTTTATGTGAAAGCGGTGAACATAGAGCTACAACAGCTTGATTCAGCAGAGAAACCATTAATCATCGATGTAAAAGGAACATATCGGTCTAGAAGTCTTATTAGAAGGGAAGACTTAGCAACGATTAGTACATCTGTATATATCTGCGGAGAATTCTATTCCATGAAGATGCTGCCCATAAAGGTATTCCCG
>JAGHAD010000038.1 GCA_021161685.1 Thermoplasmata archaeon
GAGTGGTAGATAAGCTAATCGAAGCGGGGATAGCAAAAGAAAAAAATTGCTACGTAGCAACTTCACCAAGGGAAGCTGTGGAAATGGCTTTTCACGCTATTAAATCGCACCAGACGCCCTGATGAAATCCACACCTTCGCTCGTTATTCTTAAAGCATTCCATTCTTCATCTTCAGGAGTAACCTCCACCAAATTTTTCTTTCTGAGAGCTTCCACAATCTTATCGATCTCGTAGCAAGTACTCAATCTTCTTTCAAACTCTCTTCTCGGCATGTATTTACTGAAATTCTCCGCCCACCAGACATAGAGGATCTTCAAAGCCCTCTTCTGCGTATCATCGATCCCTTTCATGATATAGAATTTCACCACGGGATTATTAAAGGTTGTCCACTAATAGATTGAAACGAAATAATCGAACTTATCTTCAAAGATTTCTGCCTGCCTCTGTATAACTTTTTCAGCTTCGTTTATGTCCATATCTTTAACTTCTTTTGCATAGCTCACAAATCGTCCTATCCATAATGGCTTTAAACCCTCTAGCAAAACATACCTGTCCACATCCTTATCAAGAGATTTGTATGCAGATGCAAAGTTGTAGACAATTTCTGCCCAGATCTCGGCATCGATGGAACCATTAATCGTTCTTTCCAACTTGCTAAAAACATCCGGTTGCAAAAATCTCTTTATGACCTTTCTCATGCTGTTAAAGCCCTTTTTAAATTCAATTTCTAATCCATCTATGTTTATCTTTACCGGTATGGGTTTCTGCGCGAAGCTCTCTCTGTAGAAAGACCTTCTTTTGAACCTTTCTCTACTCTTCCAAACGTTCTCATAATATTTTGCCAGTTCGAACATCTTCCCAGTTACTTGTCTGAACATCGGTATTAGCCCCTTTTCTGGCTCCAAATACCTGGTAGTTGATTCGTGTATCTTCAATGTATACAAGCTTTCCCTTATGGATAAACCTTCTGCCGCCGCTACGGTTACAATAAATATATCGATGCCAAAATCATTTGGAAAGAGCGGATGCCGAAGGAGGATTTCGTAGAGATTTTTTGATAACCCAAACTCTCCAGCGATAGGCTGTCTTATGTCGACCGAATAAAGAGTCCTTGTAAAGGGATAGGCGAGGTGATTTGTTATGACCGCATCGTACTTATCCCTTATATAGAAAGGAACGGTCAGGTCTGCTCTACCGTAGAGAATTGGACCCGCTATCGATTCTATCCATTTGGGTCTTATGCTCAGTAAATCCCCATCTACCAAGATCACGCATTTTGCATCTAGATATTTCGCGGCTTTAAGTATGGTTCTTATTCCGGATCCTTTTCCCCTTCCTCCGATATCATTGGTTACAATTTTGGAGATGGTATTGTAAGGCTGAAAAAGCTCTGCAAGTTCGAAGGTTCTATCAGTTGATGGACCTATGCTAACCGCAATTGCCTTCCTGTATTCTGGAAAAAAGGCATAAAGCCCTTCATTCACCACATTTAATACATGTAGTATGGTACTTTCAACATCCTTACAAAGTATACCAACGAGAATATCAATGGGTTTGATCCTGTTGCACTTCTTGATAAGGGCTTCTTCCATCCTTCTGCTTTCTTCGTTCATTTTTCTCAGGCAAATGCCATAAGCGATAAAAATTTTTACTGTGAGAAGTCGGTGCTGTCAACTTAAGCATTGTGGATCACCTCCCGCAATGCTATAGTAAATCTCTCAAATTCATCTTTAACCTCTACTCCTCTCATAGAGGACCGGTGAGAGTCTATGCAAAGTCATATGGCTTCTGACTCAGTTATAATAAAATGCATACAGGTTCAACTACCTGTAAACATGCTCTACTCTCCACCTCTCACTTGGAAAGTAGTTATCGAATACCCTTGTCCTGTCCTTGACCGTTTCTATTAATCATGTAATTCCTTACTCCACCAGATACAATCTTATGCTCTATACCATACCTTCTCAGCACAAGGTACCACGAACCACCATCTGTTATGGCAACAGATGGTAGACATCTGTACATCCTCTGCATCCCTCTTAAGAGTTTCTTACAAGCTAGATTTGTTCTGCTCCTCTTTATGAAAGGTTCTATCGTGGAAGATACCCTCTGAAAAACAAACCCGAGAGGTAAAGGAATACGCTGTAGAGAATAACCTCTACAGGTGTTCTTTCTCTTACGATGACGGATTTTTCTCTCAACAATTCTCTTAACAATTGCACTCATCCCCCTCCAATTGGATATCACCTCAAGCAAAATGGGTGCAATTATTTTTTATTCTTTCAGGCTAATGTTGACAGCACCGATAAGTCGCCAACAAATCTTTGTATTTCTTCTTAGATTTCAATACGATGGATTTGTTTCCATACAAGTACAGACCTTACCAGAAGGAAATCGTTGAAAGCATAAGAAATTGTCTGGAAAAAAGGAAACACCTAGTTCTAGAATCCGGAACCGGATCCGGTAAAACGATATGTGCACTATCTGCAGTTCTTCCCTTTGCTAGAGACAATGAGAAAAAAATTGTATATGCAACACGCACAAACGCCCAGCAAAGGCAAGTTATCCTTGAATTCAGAGCAATAAAGAAGAATTTCCCAACAGAAACCCAAGGGATGCTTGCTGTTGCCTTGCAAGGGAGATCGCACATGTGTCTATTGGTTAGAAACAATCCAAGCTTGGAGAAAGGTTCTGCAGATGAGCTTGCAAGGCTATGTGCGCAGGAGAAGAAAAAGGCGAGGAGAAATGAAGATGGATGTGAATTTTTCAGAAATTGCATTAGAAATATTGAGGAAATAGATAAGGCGATGGAATGGATAAAGGAAAATCTTCCACTTGCTGAGGAAGTTTTAAAGTACTGCGAAGAAAGGAAGATCTGTCCATATGAGATAAGCAGAAATTTGGTTGGAGATGCATTGATGGTAGTGGTTCCTTACATCTATGTTTTTGATTCCACTCTAAGGAATTTGCTCTTAGACTGGCTCGGTGTATCAGAAAAGGACGTTATACTCATCATAGATGAAGCCCATAACCTACCCGATTACCTTAGAGACTTGATGTCAACTTATCTGAGCATGTATGCATTGAACAACTGCTTGAATGAGGTGGAAAACCATGGAGATCTTTCCATCTTGCAAGGAAAGTTGAGCATCTACGAATTTGTGGAAAAAGCAAAAATTACCTTGGATGAGCTGAGGAAGGACTTTTTAGGTGAGTTGAATGATGGAGAGAAAGATGCTTTACTACCACCAGACTCATTCATTGAAGAGCTCTTTGAGAAGATAGATGTTGATACAAAAGAAATTGACTTGGTGATAGATGCATTGATAGCGTATGGGGAGCAGGTTAAAAGGTTAAAGGAAAGTGAAGGAAAGCTTCCAAGGTCTTACATTTACAGGTTGGGAGAATTTCTGTCTGTATGGAATACTGCACACGAAGATTTTTACATAAGGTTAATCGTGGATCAGACCAATGGAAAAAATCCGAGGTTAGAGCTGTATTGTTTGGATCCATCTGTTGGAGGAGAGGTTATCCACAGGTTTTACACATCCATTCACATGTCTGGAACCCTTTCCCCTTTGGATGAATACAAGGATTCGCTTGGTCTACCAGAGGATACAGATCTCATTTCTTTTCCTTCTCCATTTCAAAGAAAGAACAGAAAGGTCATTTATGTAGGAAATGTCACAACCAAGTATGATGAATTAAAACAGAGGCACCATTTAATGGACAGGATAGAAAGTTACATATGCTCCATCTGCAACTCCTTCAAAAGGAATACGATCGTTTTCTTCCCCAGTTTTGAATTGATGAACGCATTCTTGGATAGAAAAATTACGGAGAAAATCTCTAGAAAGGTTTATGTTGAAAAGAGAGAAATGAAGCAATCCGAGCTTATGGATATAGTTCGAGATTTCAAATCTTCCAAGGGTTCTATCCTTTTTTCGGTGATCGGAGGGAGGATAAGCGAAGGGATGGACTTTCCCGCAGAAGAGCTCGAAATTGCAATTGTGGTTGGAATTCCTTATCCAAAACCAACGGCTAGGCAGAGAGGCTTGCAGAGATACTATCAAAAGAAGTTTGGGAAAGGATGGGAATATACGGTGAAAGCCCCGACTGCAAGAAAGTTGCTCCAAGCTATAGGGAGATTGATAAGAAGCGAAACCGATAGGGGTATTGCCATCATTTTGGATAGGAGAGCACCAAGATTCAGAGGGTACATCAGGGATTTAACGCTAACTAGGAATCCTATCCACGATATCGAGAAATTCTTCCTGAGCTAAGGCTTATTCTGGCAAAAGGTTAGGTATGCCATCTTCAATTTTGTACACCTTCCCACAGTTTTTACACAGAAGTTCTCCCTCTATTATCTCTCCATTTTCTTCTCTCTTACTTTTAAGCTCAAGGTCTCCTTTGCAAATGGGACAGCACACAATATCAAGGAGTTCTCTCCTCATCTATCTTCCCCAAGTAAAAAGGCTTCTTTCTACCTAAATCTTTATCCCATATGAGTCCCCAGCTTTCTTCGTTGATTCTTCTCTCCTCTTCCACCTTCTGCAAATGATACTTGATCTGAGAATCCATTAAATCTGCGTAGTGCAAAACCAAAGCTTCAACGAACTTTGGTATTTCTGGAGAACCCCATTCATGCCTACCGTGATGGCTTACTATCATGTGGGATATTTGATTTTCCAAATCCCTTGGAAAGTTCATCCCTTCTTCCCTCAGCTCCCTTATTTTCTCTCTAACCATTCTGTCTCCAAGAACTATATGCCCAACAAACTCCCCTTCTTCAGTTTTGTCTATTATGGACGTACATTCGTACTGCTCCACCTTACCTATATCATGTAGGGCGGCGCCAGCTATCAGCAAATCTTTATCTAATGAAGGGTTCAGCTCAGCCATGTATTCACAGATCTTCACAACATTGAGGGTATGTTCTAGGTTTCCTCCTATGTAGTTGTGGTGATGAGATATTGCAGATGGGGTATGGGCAAACTTGTTAGCAAATGATGGATCATTGAAGAAAGCGAGGAGCAATCTTTTGAGATAAGGATTTTTCACCTTATCTATCTCCCTTCTCAGTTGAACAAAGAGTTCCCTTATCTTAGCTTCTCCAAGAGATGGTATGAAATCTTCTAGATAGTACTCTTCCGGCAAGCATTTCCTTATGCCTCCGCTATCCTCACTTATCGATATTTGAATGTCATTTTCATAGAGTTCAGCATTTCCAGATTGAATGAGAATGACATCTCCAACCTTAAAACTGCTAAAAATCTTCTGCAATCTCTCCCTGTTCGTTCCTCCCCAGAATTTCGCTTTTATTTCTCCGGTTTTGTCTCCAACGACAAGATCAAACCAGATTCCTTTCTTGTAAGGTCTCGGAGGAGATTTTCTTTTCACTGCGAAAAAATCGTTCACGACATCTCCAACCTTGATATCTTTAACAAATTGTTTTTTCCTTCTTCTCTCAATTCCAGCGGGCAATTGAGCTTGATCCATATCTTTCTTAAATATCTCCTCAGACATGTTCTTCCACTTTATAGCTCTCCCCTTCTTTAACCATTATCGTCTTTATTGGGATGTCTTCAAACAGATGGGGTTTTTCAGTATGGATTGGATAAAGAACCTTTGGCTTAATCTCTTTTATCATTTCTTTCAGATCATGACCATTAATATGCCCCGAGCAATGCGCCTGAACAAATTTGAGATTAAAGAAATTCAACCAGTTCATCATCCTTTCAAAAGAAATTTCCATTTCCTCGTTAAATGGCTCAGATAGAGAATGTATATAGACTCCTCCTTCTGGCTTTAGGTCAATTAGGGTGTTAAAATACCAGAAGTTGAGGACAACTATGTAATCCTCTGGCTTCCTTGCAATTTCCTCGGCGGTTATTACATTTGGATAGTTTAACCTCTTTTTTATATACGCGTCCCTGTAATCATAATCCGAATAAGTCCCGGTTAGAAGCTTTGGCTTCAGCAGAAGTATATTATCACCTCTACAATCGGGCACATTGAGATCTTTGTGCTTATGGTATTCATCTAAGAAGCAAGCGTGTTTGAAACTTATCACAAGGAATTTATCAAGCTCCTTTGATATCCTGTAAAACGTTCTGAACCTGTCAACATCCTTGAAGTTGAAATCAACTATGGACATCTTTTCCTTGAATTTTTCAAGTTCTTCTTTTGATTTCTGATAGACCTTTTCCTCCGACTCATCGCTTCTAGGTTTATCTATGTGCGTACCTTCGGTTATCATAGCGATCGGCTTCGCTTCCTTTGCTTTCTCAATAAAATCTTCCGTTAATTTTGGATTCGCTCCATGCATCCTCAGGTCACCGGTATACACGATTGCTCCTTCACTGGTGTAGATTATAAAGCCATATGATCCAGGTACGCTGTGATCAACATGGATGGGCTCTACATCTATAGATCCTATCGTAAGATTATCTCCAGTCTTAAAAAGGCGAAACTTCCTTTTTATTGGTGGATCTCTTGCCCTCCATGGATAGATCGGTCTTAATTTGAAATCCACAACTTCATTTTCAATATCCCTTCTGCTCTGCTCATTTACAGCATCCAGCACAGATTTGCACGCATAACCGCAGTATATGGGTATGTCTTTATGGATGAAGGAAACGTAATTCGCATGATCTGCATGGGCATGCGAAAGAAGAACTGCATCTATTTCTGGCTCTTCAGGCTTTCTACCGATGTGGGTGAGGAGATCCTCTCTGTAAACTCCTTTGATATCTGGTATTAGTTTCATCGCAAGAAAATCACCTATTCCATTGGCTGTTCTCGGTGTTAAGAATTCCTCAAAAAACTTTCCCCTTCTGCTAAAGCAAAGACCGAAATCTAAGAAAACCTTTGTGTCCCTATCCTGAAGTAGAATCTTGTTTCCTCCTATCTCCTCCACTCCACCATAGAATGTAAGCTCCACCAC
>JAGHAD010000107.1 GCA_021161685.1 Thermoplasmata archaeon
GTCCAGCTATTATCGAGGGAAAACTAAGGAGCAGAGGTTTAGATGTTGTTGGGCTAGATAAATCAATGGAAATGTTGCTTCTATCAGATAGGCAGATTTCTCTGGTGGTGGGAGATGCTGAAGATTTACCTTTTAAGGATAAGTCCTTTGACTGCGCCCTTTTCCTGACATCCATAGAATTTATCGATGATCCCAGGAAGAGTTTGTCCGAAACAAGGAGGGTTGTGAGGAGGAAGGCTTTGTTTTTAATACTCAATCCAAGATCGATCTACTTCGCTGAAAGAACCTCAAAGGGAGATTCTTATATCAAGAAGTATCTGAAGCACATGGATATCGAAAGGTTGAGATCCATCATAAGCGATTACTTCTACATCGGACTCGAAACCTATTTTCTCGGAATCAGGAGAAAGAAGGTGTTTGATACCGAAAACCCAAATGAAGCTAGCCTTTACGTCTTGGAAGGTCATCTTCCAGAAACATTTTAGAGATTGCAAGGGCTTTCGCCTTCCATGCTTACCTTTGGTCCCGTACCTTCAAGGAGACTGGGAAAGAGCTTGGGTATAAACAATCTTCCTCACAAGATCTGTAGCTATTCCTGCATATACTGTCAGCTTGGCAGGACAATGGATAAAACGATTGAAAGAAAATCGTATTTTAGACCAGAGGAGATAAGAAGGGAAGTTGAGAAAAAGATAGAGGAATTCAAGGAAATAGATTTTCTCACCTTCGTTCCAAATGGTGAACCAACCTTGGATGTTAACCTTGGAAGGGAGATCAAAGAGCTCAAGGATTTTTCCATGAAGATAGCTGTCATAACCAATGGATCTCTCCTGTGGAGAGAAGACGTTAGGAAAGATTTGATGGAAGCGGATTGGATATCTATCAAGATAGATAGCGTAGATAGAAAAATATGGTCGGCCATAAACAGACCTCACCCCTCTCTAAACCTAGAAAAAGTCCTCGATGGAATTCTTGAATTCTCTTCAAACTTCAATGGCTTCTTGGCAACCGAAACCATGCTTCTCGATGGAATTAACGATTCCAAATTTGGAAAATTCGTTGAATTTCTGGAAAAGCTGAATCCGAACAAGAGCTATATATCTGTGCCAATAAGACCGCCGGCAGAGGATTGGGTGAAGCCAGCAAGAGAGGATAAGCTAAACCAACTCTACCAGGAGATCAGGGAGAGGAGTATAGATGTTGAGCTCCTGATCCACTATGAAGGCAGGGATTTTGGTATATCGGAGGATATCAAAGAAAGCATCCTATCTATAGCTTCCGTTCATCCTCTCAGGGAAGATTACCTGCTGGATTTACTCGCAAAAGCTAAGGCAGATAAGCATGTGCTTATCGAGCTAGTTGAGGAAGGGAAACTCTCAGAGGTGGTTTACAGGGGTATGAAGTTCTATGTGAAAAGGATGAAAAGGTGAAATTGTTTACCTTATTGGTGGATAGAATGAAAGCTATCGTGAAGCAGGTCGAGGGGCTGACCTTTATAGCTAAAGCGGATAGTAACCATTGGATAGTCATAGACGGACCAAAGGAGTATTTTGGATCGGAAGCGGCACCAAGACCGATGGAGCTCCTGCTCATTTCTTTGGGTAGCTGTACCGCAAGCGATGTAGCTGCTATACTGAAGAAGAAAAAGGTCAAGATGGAGGGGTTTGAGGTAAGGCTCGAGGCTGAGAGAAAGGATGAGCATCCGAAGGTTTTCACCAAAATCCATATTGAATTCATATTCTATGGAAAAGGAATAAGAGAAGAAGATGTCAGGAGAGCTATAGAACTGTCTCAAAACAAGTATTGCCCGATATCGGCCATGTTGAGGAAAGCCGTTGAGATAAGCTATTCTTACAAGATTGTTGAGAATAGGAAATGAATATGGTCCGATGGAAAGTTTTTTAAGTAAGCTTCGATAAACTTTAATCTGCTGGGAGTAGGCGGGCGGCTGACGGTGAAGGGCTGAGTCGCCCTTCGCTGAGGAAAGTCCCCCCTCGCTCCGGGCCGGGGAGGTGCGAAAGCACCAGGGGCGAGAGTCCCTAACAGGGGAGCAGAAACGACACAGCCAGCGGGTAATGCGATGATGGATTTGATCCTGAGGTCCCCGCTGGATTTGTTGAAACGGCCCCTGTCCCCGGAGCAAGCCCAAGCAGTGGAATCGGTTGCCCGGACCGTCCACGGGTGGGGCGCATAGTAGAATGCCGCCTAAAACAGAAGGGGGCTTACGGCCTACACCCAGCCCCTAAAATATGTACGATCCGCTAAGGTTATCTGAAAGGGTAGAAGAGGTCGTTTGCAAAGGTATTAAGAGAAAGTACTACAGGTTTAGGGCAACGAGGTTTTATGGAGGTATATCCACAGCGGATGCGGTTGGGTGCAACCTAAGATGCAAGTTCTGCTGGTCGGGAAGAAGTGTCTGGAATCCAGAAAAAGTTGGCGAATTCTACACTCCTAAGGAGGTTGCTTCGAAATTATGCGCCATTGCAAGAAAAAATGGATATGATATGGTCAGAGTATCTGGCGGAGAGCCAACCATAGGAAAAACGCATCTCATAGAGCTTCTGAAGGAAATACCAAAGAATCTACTTTTCATCCTAGAAACGAACGGTATCCTGCTTGGTGCATCTAAAAGCTATGTGAAAGAACTCACACGGTTTCCAAATCTGCACGTGAGGGTATGCCTTAAAGGGTGCGACGAGAAGGAATTCTCCCTGCTGACGGGTGCCAGTCATGGATTCGAATATCAATTAAAAGCACTGGAATTTCTGATGGAGGAGAAATTAAGTTTTAATATAGCTCTAGTATCAATGAAGAGGGATAGAAGTGTGCTTTTCAAAAGGTTAAAGGAGATGGGTATGGGGGATATCCTGCTCGAAGAAGAGTACATTAAGTTATATCCTTCGGTTAAAGAAAGGTTAAGGAAAACGAATCTCCTTCAGCGTTTCATTGAGAGTGGGTATTGCATTGAAATTGGATAGCATCATCTGTATCCGTTAATCTGGTCTCTTATCTCCTTTGCCACCTTCCTTGCACATACATCAAAATCATTTCCAGAACTTGCATAGATTATGCTTCTAGAAACACTGATGATCGCCTTCCTTCCATGTTCATTTGTACCGAACTTCACCGCTTTTTCCAGATCTCCTCCTTGTGTCCCTACTCCAGGTATAAGGATAAATCTATCTTCACCCAAAGCTTCTCTTATAGCACCTAATTCCTTTGGATAAGTGGCACCAGCGACCGCACCGCAATTTTCTCCCCATTCCCTTATCTTTCTTGCAACGAACATGTAAAGAGGTTCTTTCCTTTCCCCCACTTTCAAATCGTGTAATTCTCCCGCAGATGGATTAGATGTCCTGCATAGGATGAAAATGTACTTGTCTCCATATTTGGTGAATGGCTCTATGCAGTCTCTTCCTAAGTATGGATTTACAGTAACCGCATCCCCTCCAAGTACTTCAAAAGCTTCTCTTGCATACATCTCAGCAGAATGGTGAACGTCATTTGCCTTCATGTCGAGTATAGCTGGGATGCCCTGTAAATGTTCCATGGTTTCCATCAAAAGATCCATACCATCCCTTCCCATAGCTCTATAGAAGGCTAGATTAATCTTGTAACAGCAGACGAGATCTTTGGTTGAGTCGATAATTCTCTTGTTAAATTCAGTGGGCTTGACTCCATTTGGCAATTTGTTTTTGATTATATCTAGCCCAATACAGAGCAAACTATCGTTTTCATCAACAAGTTTTTCTATCTTTCTTTCGAATTTCACGTTTTGAAAAAATCGTATATCTATTTAACTGTTTGGAGAATTTTGGTTTGTGTGAAGGTGTTGTACAGCGTATGCTCTTGGGGGTTTGGACACGCAACGAGATCCTTACCCATAATAAGAAAATTGAAAGAAGAAGGGAATCATTTAACCATCATCAGCAGTGGAGAATCTCTAAATCTCTTAAAGAGAGAAGTTGGAGAAGCAGTTTTTATAGATATTCCGGACTATCCCGTCATAATCTCGGAGGAGTCTACAAAACTCTTCGCAAAAGGATTAATCTACGGATCCTTCTCCTTGTGGAGGCTCGAAAAGAACCTCAGAAGAATTTCGAAGTTGGTTGAAAGAGAAAAGTTCGATATCATCATATCTGATGGAAGGTATGATACGTACAGCAGAAGAATACCATCCTTTTTCATATCTCATCAAGTTAGAATAAAGAATCCTTTTGATCTTCGCCTTTTGGAGATAGAAAGCGAATTGTTCAATCTCTTTTTCATGAGGAGGTTTAAAGCTTTCATTGTTCCAGACTTCGAGGGAGAAGAAAACCTGTCCGGAGACCTGTCTCATAATCTAGAACTAATAGATGAGAGCAAACTATGTTACGTTGGTCCACTTTCAGATTTCAAGAAGGGAGATGAGCATGAAGACATAGATGTGCTCATATCTATATCTGGGCCTGAGCCTTATAGGAGCGATTTCGAGAGAAAGATAATGGATCAGATAGATGGAGTAAAAGGCAAAATAGTTGTCACCCTTGGAAAGATAAAAGAAGAGGATAGAAAACTAAGCTCAGATGTAACGGTATATGGATATCTAAGCAGAGAGGAGAGAGAGGTGGTGATGAACAGGTCTAAGCTCATAGTATCGAGATCGGGATACTCGACGATTATGGATCTTGCCGTACTTAACAAGAAAGCCCTGCTTGTACCAACCCCTGGGCAGGTGGAGCAAGAGTATCTTGCAAGGTACCATATGGAGAGGGGGACCTTTTACTCTGTAAAACAGAGGGACATGGATCTATCTAGAGATATAGAAAAGGCAAAGAAAGCTAGTGGCATAAAAGTGAGTTGGAACGTTAACAAAACGGTTGAAAAGGTTTTTGATGTCATATTTGCATAAGGGACGTTTTCCTTTTAGCGATATGGTAAAAGAAATCCTCTCTAAGACGATCTTGAACAAGCATAAGAAAAGGGATGAGTGGTTCTTAGATGATTACTCTTTAAATCCGTATCAACTTTGCGATTTCAATTGCATCTATTGCTACATTCGTGGTAGCAAATATGGGAAAAAAAAACATGAAACAAGGATTATCAGCGAAGATAAATGCCCAAGCTTTACTTGAAAAAGAGTTGCTGAAAAGAGCTAAAAAGAAAGGGGTATGGCTTCATTGCCCTGAGCTCATCAACAGAACCTTGGATGCACATTGAAGAGAGATATGAGCTTACAAAGAAATGCTTAGAAGTTATCGCCAGGTTTAAATTTCCGGTCCATTGCTTAACGAAATCAACTTTAATTTTCAGAGATTTGGATCTGCTAGAGGAAATCGATGAAAGAGTGATTTTGCAAATTTCAAACCGATTACGTTTTTGTGGGGGCTTTAACTTTGTATGGTATCGGAAAGGAGCTTTATTACAAAATTATAGAGAAGCATTTTCCCGAGTTGTTAGTAAAGTACAAGCAACTCTTTAGAATATTTAATCAGCCAAGCAGAGCTCATCAGCTAAAGCTTGAAGAAAAAGCAAAAGAATAAAGAGGCTCGCAATGGCAACTATTGCACCCTATATAAGGGCAAAACCAAACGAGGCAAAGCTCTGCTTAGAGGTTGTTGAGAAACTAATGCGAGAAGAAGATAAGAATGTTAGAAAAGCGATCGCTTGGGCTTTAAGAGAAATTTCGAAAAAGGATCCAAAAACTGCCCATGAATTTTTGCAAAGATACGCAAGCTCTGAAGATGTCAATACAAGATGGATAGTAAGAGAAGGTTCTAAGAAATTTCAAGAGAAAAACTTAACGATCGCAAAATTTAATTCCCAGAAAATGCAATTATTTTATGCCTTGTATCGAAGGCCCCTGGGAGAAAGGCATGACCAGGGGTGCAAGCGCAAGGCGACATCGGGCACCGGATGAGGGGTCCCTTCCCAATCTAAGGATTCGTATCCAGAAATGAGGAGGAGGATACCCCGGTGCCTCACATTTTACCTACCATAAAGTCCAATAAGGGTACCCTCCGCTATTATATGCCCCGACGTTGCTTTTTCAAGATCCTTCCTAGTTGCGCCTTCGCTCAAATCCAGAAAGGTATCGAGCGCGAAAACTTTGATGCGATAGTGATGGATTCCCATGCCAGAAGGAGGACAAGGTCCACCATATCCTATTTCACCGAAATCGTTCTTTCCTTGTGGATAAGTTATCTTTGCTCCTTCTGGCAAACCCTTGGTATTCGCTGGTATATTCCACACTAGCCAATGTGTAAAGGTTTTTCCAGGGGCATCGGGATCATCCATGATTATGACTAGGCTCTTTGCACCTTTTGGTACACCAGAAAAATTGAGGGGAGGAGGTATATTTTCCCCATCACACGTATATTTCTTTGGTATTTGCTTACCGTTTTCAAAGGCTGGACTCGTTATCTCCATCGATTGGATTTTCTCTTTTTCCTCACATCCAGAGAAAAGAAGGAAGCAAACTGAGAGCATTAATATCA
>JAGHAD010000017.1 GCA_021161685.1 Thermoplasmata archaeon
GCAGTGAAATTTACACAACCTTTGTCATTTGTAAATTTACTCACCGAAAAGAAATTCACCTTAACTCCTCCCAATGGTTCTCCAGAAGGATTCTCAACCCTAACCTCAAATTCCCTCCCCTCCTCCACAACATCTATACTTTCTATAACGGGCGCATCTAGTAAGCTGAGTGAATTTTTAACCTCTATCCATGCATAGCCAAAGTTGTAACCTTCCTTTGAAGCAAAAACAAAGCAAGGTCTACTTACTGCTACATGAGGAGCTTTACAGCATAAGAGACCCGCCTCGTTCGTTTCTCCAGAAAAGATTCCATCAACGTAAACCCTTGCTCCTTCTATCTCTTCTCCATATTCATCTTTAACTTTTACCGCAAATTCACTTCCTTCAATAACCTCTGATGAGGTTGGCTCTATAATGAGATTTCTGAAATTGTCATTTTTTTCAAAGATGCTGACCGTTGCCATCTTTTTTATGTATCCCGCTTTTGTAACCTCTATCGTAAAGCTAGATCCTGCGAGAGGAGATTTTATTCTGGCTTTACCACTTTCATCTGTTAGGAATTTTTCCTCATGAGAGTCATACCTTACGTTTATGCTAACATTCTTAATCCCTCTTCCCTTACCATCTATAACTCTTACATCGAACTCTTCCCAAGGATGAACCGCCAGAGGAGTTATGAGTTCAAGGTACTTTTTCCCATACCCTTTATCTATTACCGTAATCCATCTAGATGCAGAAAAAAAGTTTTCCATGGTTGCTACTATGAGGTAGTTCGTACTGATTAAAACATCTGGTGCGGTTAGCTGGACTCTTCCATCGTTATCGGTTCTGTATCTTCTAAAATTGAAATAGACGTCCGCATTTGGTACAGGTTTCCCATCGCTATCTTTAACTCTTACTTCGAAGTCCTCCCCTTCATTAACATACGGACTAACATCTATAACAAGCTCCTTCTTCCTTGGTTTTATGCATATCAATTTGTACCCTTCTAAGTATCCAGGTGCACTTGCTCTTACCACCACTTGCTTTGAACTTTTAACGGCTGGAGCAGTGAATGTTACGCATCCGTTTTTATCTGTATATTTCGATTCGTTACCGAAAGTTACCTTAGCAAATACTGGATTACCATTTCTAGCTTTAATGCAGAAAGTTATCTCTTCTCCTCCGTATACCATGGAGGGAGCTAGTATCTGCAAGCTTTCTTTCTTCGCCTTCACTATCCATAAGCTGTAGTTGTTCGCTATGTAATTCCCATTTATTCTAACCCTGATCACTTTATAATCTTCCTGCACCATAGGCGCAACAAATATAGCGCTTCCGTTTTCGCTGGTTTCCTTTACTTGCCCATCGAATTCCACATGGATTCCTTCTTTACCTACTAAGCTATCAAGAGAGAAAACATGAATTTTTACCTCCTCTCCCTCAAAAGCATAGACTGGCCGCCCATGGATTAAGAGCTTTTCTACATGTTTATCGAGAACGATTATTGGGATAATATCCAAAAGATTTCCTTTATCATCATAAGCAAGGAGTGAATATACCTTTGTTTCATTAACTTGGGGGGCAACAAAAGTTAAGTTATATCCTTCCTTACTGCTCCCTGCAAAATAAACCCTGTTGGCATTTGAAATAACATGAAATCTTTCTCCCTCTTCCACCCATTTTGGTGCTTTTACGTAAGGAGAAGTCCCGTTATCTGCAATCCAAACCAAAATTTTGTTTGAATTTTCATATCCTTCGCGACATGCGCAAATGTTAAAAGGAGTTGGGAAGTCAACTTCCGGAGCAACGAATTTTGCGGTACCGTTTTCGTTCGTGTAAGCTTCGATTGAACCAAACTTGACCTTTGCTCCTTCAACTGGTTTCGCTGAATCATCTATTACCTTAACCTTGATTTCATCTCCCTCCAGATAAATCCTTTTCACGGAAATGTACAACCTTGGAGTATCTAATATCCATATCGTGAATTCATCTTTCAAGCCATTCCTTTTTGCTTTAACGAGAAAAGGTGAAGAAGAGTTCACCAAAGGTAAATTTAGTTTGGCGGAGCCTTCGCGATTTGTCAGGTTACTCGCATACACTTTGCCCCCCCTCTCTATGGTTATTAAAACCTTTGATAGATCTCCTTCACCTTCCACATCGAACGTGACCTCGCTCCCTTCATGGAAGAATATCCTTGATTTTGTCCTTTCGCTGAAATGTATTTCCTCTGGAGATGCAAGTGAGGAGGAGAAAACTATGGAAAGAAATAGAACTGTTAATATTCCTCTTCTTATCACCATTTTAAACGCCTTTCAATTTTTAGTGATTTATCTATCCTGAGGCGTACTTATTTCCTCCACTATTTTTGCACCAGCAGATACACCATCTATGGAATGAATGACCGCCCCACAGTTCTCTATAACTTCTTCCACTTTCTCAAGCTCTATGTTGTCTCCCTCTATCGTTATTTTTACGCTATCTGTATCCTTATCAACTTCTTGCAGGGTAATGTTGACGCCAACTACTCCAGGTAGACTCGCTATCCTCTTTGCCAGCTCCACAATGGATGGGTTGTGAGGCTTGAGTACATCCAGTATCAGTCTTCTTATCATGTTCATTAACGCTATTCAGAAAATGATTAATAAAGCTAGTGCTCCTTCATTTTCTGGAAAACATTATTAAGTTATTTTGCTTCCATGAAAACTTAGGTGATCGAATGAGAAGAAAGAAAATCCTTACGTCTGAATCGGTAACGGAGGGCCATCCAGATAAGGTGTGTGACCAAATATCGGATGCAATTTTAGATGATGCTCTAAGACAAGATAAATTTTCAAGAGTTGCAGTCGAAGCAGCAACAAAGAATGGAGGGGTTTTGGTATTTGGAGAAATGACAACAAAGGGTTACGTTGATGTGCCTCATATTGTCAGGCAGGTGTTGAAAGAAATAGGTTACACGAGAGCAGAATATGGAATAGAATGGGAAACTTGCTCTGTCTGGGTCCAGATAACCGAGCAGAGCCCGGATATATCTATAGGTGTTAGCAGGGAAGATGGTGTTATTGGAGCTGGAGATCAGGGAATAATGTATGGATACGCATGCAGAGAAACGAAGGAGCTTATGCCATTACCAATCATGCTAGCTCATAAACTTGTAAAGCGCCTTGCTCACGTTAGAAAGGAAAAGATTCTTCCTTATCTAAGGCCAGATGGAAAGTCCCAGGTTTCAATAGAATACGATGAAGAGGATAAACCTCTAAGAGCGCACGCAATAGTTCTTTCTACCCAGCATGATCCGGGTGTATCTAAGGATAAAATAAGGGAAGACATAATAAAGGAAGTGATCGAGCCGGTTTGTAAGGAATGGATAGATGAAGATACCAGCATATACGTCAATCCAACAGGCTCCTTTGTAAGGGGTGGTCCTTATGCCGATGCGGGACTTACGGGAAGAAAGATAATGGTAGATACGTATGGAGGAGTAGCAAGGCATGGAGGAGGGGCATTTTCTGGAAAGGATCCAACAAAGGTAGACAGGAGTGGAGCTTATGTAGCAAGATATATAGCCAAAAACGTTGTCGCTGCGGGCTTGGCTGAGAAATGCGAAGTACAGCTCGCATACGCTATAGGAGTGCCAGATCCAATTTCATTAACCATCGAATGTTTCGATACCAACAAAGTACCGGTGGAAAAGATAGAGGAACTGGTGTGGCACTACTTTCCTCTAAGACCAGGTGATATAATAGAAACCCTCGATTTAAGGAGACCTATTTTCAAGAAGACGGCAGCATATGGGCATTTTGGAAGAGAGGATCCAGATTTTACATGGGAAAAAACGGATAAGGTTCCTCTACTCAAGAAAGCCTTGAGATGAACTTTGGAGGGACGTACCTGCATAAATAAACTTCTCTCGTAGCCCTATAGAACTTTATCCCCTCTTTCCTTGCCTTTTCTGCGTCGATTCTCAGTATGACCGGTTCTTTCGCCCTTCTCTTCCCGACCTCCCTTGCAATTTCTATAGAAGTGGAGAGGTGAACCCATTTTCTGCCCATTGGTTTTAAGCCTTCTTTTAATATCTTTCTAGCGTACCTCTCTGTAGTTCCATGGAAAAGAGTCTTAATATCTCTATCTTCTTCAAAATCTAGGTTTACCTGTATAGAATGACCATACAGTGCTCTTATTCTATCACCCTTAATTTCAAACCTCTTCCTTTCGCTCTTTTCAACTATTTCTATTAGCAATTTCTTGTCCACCTCGGGATATCTATCTCTTATCCTTCTCAGCAAATCGTCTATCCTCACAAAACCCCTTCTATCCATATCCAGTCCATCTGGCGAATGCCTTAACAGGTAGCTCATGAGCTTGCTGACCCTAGTTTTTACGTCCATGGACAATTTTCTTTGTAGTTTTCGATACCTTTAATAATTGCGACGCATTTTATCGATTAAACGGAGGAAAGGGGATGGAAAAGAAAGTAAAGGTCTTGGTAGTGGATGACAATCCGGACATTTTGGTGACTGTTAAGGAAGGATTGGAAGCTATTGATGAAAATATAGAGGTTATAACGGCTGAAAGTGGAGAAGATTGCATAAGTCTTTTGCTTAGAGAAAAGATAAAACCAGATGTTATCCTGCTCGATATAATGCTTCCGGAAATGAGCGGTTGGGAAGTGTACAATAGGTTAAAAGAAAAGGAAGAGTGGAGAGAAATACCAGTACTTTTTATAACTGCAAGAACTGATGAAAAGGCAAGAAAAATAGGAAGTTTCCTTGCGGAAGACTATATAGAAAAACCTTTTGACATAAGGGAGTTAAGAGAAAGGATAGAAAAGGTCTTGAAAGAGAAGAAGTAACTTAGCTAAAATTTAAAATACAAGTTTCTAGATCTACCTAGATGAAACCCGTACTCCAAGTTGCACTAGATCTGATTAATGCCCATAGAGCCTTGCAGATAGCTAGGGAAGCGGTTTTGGGAGGAGCAGACTGGATAGAAGCTGGAACTCCTCTTATCAAAAGCGAGGGTTTGGAAATAGTAAGGGTATTAAAGCAAGAATTTTCAGACAAAACCATAGTTGCAGATATGAAAACAATGGATACTGGAGCATTAGAAACTGAAATGGCTTCGAGAGCTGGGGCAGATGTGGTGTGCATCCTTGGCGTTGCCGACGACGAAACGATAAAGGAAGCGCTCAGAACTTCTAGGAGATTTGGAACAAAAGTGATGGTGGATTTGATTGGAGTAAGGGACAAAGTGAAGAGGGCTAAAGAATTGGAGAGCATGGGTATAGATATAGTTTGTGTTCACGTTGGTATAGATGAGCAGATGAGGGGAGAGAATCCTATAGAGATAACCAGAGAAGTTTACGAAGAAGTTAGCATACCCGTTGCAATAGCTGGAGGAATAAATACAGAGCTAGCCCTCAAAGCTGTGGAAGCTGGAGCTAGCATAATCATAGTTGGTGGAGCCATCACAAAGTCACCAAACGTTGCAGAAGCTACGAGGAAATTGAAAAAGGTGATAACGGAAAAAGCGAAAATAAGAACGGAGCTTTACAAAAAGTATAGTAAGGAAGAAATAAGGGAGGCTTTTTTGAGAGTTTCCACACCCAACATATCTGATGCGATGCACAAGGGAGGAGCCATGCAAGGAATAAGACCAATAAAGCCCGGTTTTCACATGGTTGGGAGAGCTTTAACTGTAAGTACAATAGATGGAGATTGGGCTAAACCAATCGAAGCCATAGATAGGGCTGAGCCCGGGGATGTTCTCGTGATAGATGCCGGAAGGGGAAACAAGGCCGTATGGGGTGAGCTCGCCACATGGAGTGCAAAAATTAAGGGGCTTGCTGGCGTTGTTATCGATGGTGCGGTTAGAGATCTGGACGATTTGCTGAAACTGGATTTTCCAATATTCTGCAGAAACTTTTCTTCAAGTGCTGGGGATCCGAAGGGATTTGGAGAGATAGGGTCTGAAATCAAATGTGGTGGGGTTACGGTAAGGACTGGAGACTGGATTATTGGAGATGATTCTGGTGTGGTTGTTGTTCCTCAAGAGATAGCCCAAGAAATAGCTAACAGATCTTTGGATGTTAAGGAGCATGAAGACAGGATAAGGGAAGAAATCAAGAGGGGAAGTTCCCTGGGCAAGGTTCTAAAAGTGAAAAAATGGGAAAGGGTGATAGGTTAAGAATTTCGATGAGATTTGCTCCATCGGTAATTTTTCGTGTCTATGTTCACACTTTCCAAGATGGTATTGTATAGAGGGGTACTGCGAAGTTAATTGTGGATGAATAAGGTAGATATACC
>JAGHAD010000126.1 GCA_021161685.1 Thermoplasmata archaeon
ACCTTTGTTCATTTTTGCAAGCTCATCATCCCAGCTATCAAGGAAATCCAAAGATATATAAACCTCTCCTCTCCTCACTAATTTGTCGTTATACTCTTTCCAGTTCCTCCTCTGCATCTCATCCCCTTCATGATACTGGATGCAGAGGAGGAACTTAAGAATTATTCAACACAGCAGTTAACTTGCGAATCACTTTTTAAACGTTAACTTTATAATTTTGCAGTAGATATTATGATGCATGAAAAAACTTCGCGTTCGCATCCAACTCTCTTTTTTGATCCTGATCTTAATGTTACCTCAATTCACAGCGCAAGGAATGTCATGGCAGGAAGTTGCAGAAAGTGGATTTGGTAAACCATACAATCACGCAACGAGGGGGATAGAGGTTTACAGGAATGAACTATACATAGGAACTCAAAATCTCTTTACCTTTCTTCCGCAAGCAAGGATAGCTCCCCTAGCCAAGTTACTTATTATACCAATATACAGAATTCTGGAAAGGATAAGACCAGAAGCTTTCATAACGTTTGGTGGCATTGCATTTGCCCTAGCAGGATTGCTAAGTGAAGGATGTGAAGTATGGAAGTACAACTTTACTACTGGAGAATGGTATCCCATTGTAAGCAACAACGAAGGTTCACAGCTTCCCGCTGGATTTGGAAACAGGATGAACTTTATAGCATCGGTCATGAAAGTATACAGAGGAAAACTGTTCGTAGGTACCATGTCAAGCATTCTTACCGGATGCGAGGTTTGGACGTATGATGGCAATAAATGGAAAAGAGTCGCATCCCTTGGCTTTGGAGATCTGACTAACCTAGGAGTATGGTGCGCAGAGGTTTACAGAGGAGAGCTTTACGTTGGAACTATGAACTGGTTTAAAGGTTGTCAGGTTTGGAAAACAAAAGATGGAAAAAACTGGAAGAAGGTTCCTCTTCCGGGTGGGGATGGCTTTGGGGATAGGTTCAATGTATATGCGTGGTCAATGGAGGTTTACCAGGATCATCTATATCTGGGTACGTTCAATCTCAAAACCGGCTGTCAGCTCTGGCGTTTCAATGGTAGCAAATGGGAAAAGGTATACCTTCCCGGTGGAGATGGATTCGGTACGGAAGAGAACTATGGAATAAGGAATATGGTAGTGTATAATGGAAAGCTGTACATTGGTACCGCCGCCTCCCTTTTCCATGATGGGGTTGGATGCGAGGTGTGGACGTATGATGGCAAAGAATGGGAAGAAGTTGTTGGAAGGGGAGCTCGTATAGAGGATGGTTTTGGAAAGGATACAAATAAGTATGCATGGACCATGATAGTTGATTCTAAAGGTAACCTCTTTGTTGGTACCTTGAACTTCAACCCTTCTGTTAAGGAATTTTTAAACATAACCAGCGGATGCGAAGTATGGAGATTCAACGGTACTGGATGGGAAAAGGTAGCGTGGAATGGTTTTGGAAATGAAAATAACGTTGGGGCGAGATCAATGATCGAGTATCCTGAAGGGAGTGGTATCATATGGATAGGAACTTGGAATATACTTAAGGGTTGTGAAGTGTGGAGATCGTAAGGCTTTTTAGCAGATAAGAAGTTCAGATTTTCGATTGAAGGCGATACTCGTAATAGCAGATGGTTTGGGAGGAAGACCAACTGATTTCAACGGAAAAACGTGCTTAGAGGCAGCGTCAACTCCAAACCTAGACGAACTAGCCGGCAAAGGAATAAATGGGATATTGTATCCCATAAGGCCTGGCGTGAGACCCGGAAGTGATACAGCTCATTTATCTATTTTTGGTTACGATCCATATAAATTCTATACCGGAAGAGGGGTTTTTGAAGCTTTAGGTGTGGGGATGGAAGTGAAGGAAGGTGACATTTGTTTCAGGACGAATTTTGCCACTATAAAAGAAGATTTTACTCTTTTAGATAGAAGGGCTGGAAGGATAAAAGAGGGAACGAAGGAACTAGAAAATGCCCTACACAAGCTCGATGAACTCTATAAGGATGTGAGGATCATCTTTAAAGCCAGCGTTGAACATAGGGGTGTTTTAATTCTCAGGGGAAGGAATCTATCTCACCAGATAAGCGATGCTGATCCCCATAAAACAGGCGTTAAAATAGAGGGGGCAAAACCGCTTGTTGATGATGATAAAGCCAAAAGAACCGCAGAGATAGTAAATCGTATCATTAAAGAATCTTATAGACTCCTTAAGGATCATCCGATAAATTTAGAAAGGAAGAAAAAAGGAGCCTTACCAGCCAACGTGATATTGCCAAGGGGAGCTTCCATAAAAATAAAAATGCCATCATTGAAAGAACTGTACGGAATCAAAGGTATAGCGGTTGCCGGTGGTGCTCTGTACATAGGCATAGCTAGGGCTGTTGGATTAGAGATAAGGAAAGCAGAAGGAGCAACGGGCAGGGCAGATACCAACGTTATTAACAAGATGAAGGTGGCAATAGAAGGATTGAAGCAAGCGGATTTTGCTTTTATCCACATAAAGGGAGCCGACTCATGCGCCCATGATAGAGATGCGGAAGCAAAAATTAGGTTTATAGAGAAGATAGATGAGGGGATAGGCTATCTGATGGACAACGTTGACTGGGGAGAGACCCATATAGCATTCACGGGAGATCATTCAACCCCAATTGCATTTGGAGATCATTCCGCCGATCCAGTACCTATTGTCATTTCTGGTCCGAATGTGGTTAAGGATGAGGTTAAAGAATTTAATGAGAGGAGCGCTTTAAAAGGAGGGCTTGGAAAGATAAATGGTAACGTGGTTCCAATCTTATTTGGATACTGTGACTGGCTGGAAAAGTATGGAACTTAAATGCCCCAGAATTTGTCAGTCTTTCTCTTTATCTGTATGATTTTTTCAAGAACATCTCTCTCATCTGAAGTCAAAACATCCATCTCTTTCAACTTCTTAACATCCTTTTCTGGTATATCAGTATAAAGTATCTCTCCAGCCTTAATCTGCCTTCCAACGGTCGCTCCATCTATCGCTATAGCTACTTCCTGTCCCTGTATCGCTTCCTGTAAGCTCTTTTTTTCAGACTGTATACTTTTTATTGTCCCAATCACCCTTCCATCCTCTCTCATTAACTTAATTCCAGGTTTTATTCTCCCCGCAATCACCCTTATCCCTATTATGGCTGGATCGCTCATTCTGAAGACATACTCTGGAAGAAATTTGATCATTGCGGGATGTATGTATTCTTTTCTTCTCTTTCTCTCTATTTCTTCCTTCTTCCTCTCCACCCATTTTTCATACTTCTCCATCAAGGTGTAGATAACCTCATCCTTGAGCACCTCGACTTCTTTTCCGGCCATCTCTTCTTCTGCTTCTGGTAGTATTCTTACATTGAATGCCAAAACCAGTCTATTTAAAGGATCTTTGGATGAGCCAGCATCTATGATATCTCTCTTTGATACGTGTCCAACTTCTGCCTTCCTTATTTTTATGCCTCTAGACTTCGCTTCATTTGCAATTGCTTCGAGGGAGCCGATCGTATCTGCCTTAATTACAATCCCTTCTTCATCCAACTCTATGTGAATTTCTGTTTGCTCCTCTATTTCCCTCAGGACCTCTTCCTTATTGGCGTCCGTCACAACCCTAATGGGAGAACCAGGAGTTACATTTTCCAGGTTTGGAGCAGCTATCTTAACACCACAGGCTGCATGTACTTCATCAACCATATCAAACCTTTCTCTAGGATCTCTTATTTCATCCAATGGCTTTGGTTTAAGTAAGGCTTTGATTTTCGTAATAACTGGTTTATCCTTTGCCCCAACCGCAATCGTATCGTTCTTCCTCACAACCCCACTATATATAATTGAGTCTATGGTTGTTCCCAGACCAACTTCCTCCTTGACTTCGAGCACCGTTCCCTTTCCAGGTCCTTTCTCGACAGATAGATTTTCTTCTAGGAACTTTTGCGCAAGACCCACTAGAACCATGAGCAATTCATCTATTCCCTCCCCGGTCTTTGCAGATATCGGAATGATAGCCACCGTTCGCCTGAAGTCCTTTATGTTTACATAGAGGTCTGCATTGAACTTATTTTCATACAAGGTTCCTATTACATCGTATAGCTTCTCTTCAAAAATTGATCTCGCTAATTCACTTTGCTTTTCTAGTCTTTCATTTATCGCTCCCTCAAATCTTCTCCATCCAGTTATAGTATCTATCTTGTTGAGGGCGAGCACAAATGGAGTTTTGTACTGCTTTAATATGTTCAGGGATTCATAGGTTTGGGTTTTGAAACCTTCATTTATGTCAACTATCAGGACAGCGAGATCTGCAACAGAACCACCTCTTTTTCTTAGAGTTGTGAATGCTTGATGACCTGGAGTATCTATAAACAATAGACCTGGCAGGGTGAATCTTCTTCCTCCGAGCAATTTGCCACATAACTTGTAAATGACATCTATTGGAACTTCTGTAGCTCCAATGTGCTGGGTTATCGCTCCAGCTTCCTTTGCCGCCACCGTCGTTCCCCTAATGTAATCAAGGAAAGTAGTTTTCCCATGATCAACATGACCAAGCACTCCAACGATAGGTTGTCTTATGTAGACGTTTTCCTTCATAGCACTTGCTAGAAGGGACAACCCCTTTTTAGCTTTATGGCAAAAATCAAATTATTGGGTTCCTGATACAATTAATATGGACTATCGAAGAATTCTCAAGAATTACTTTGCCATACTTGATGGGAAGAAGAAAGCTGTTTATTTAGAATGCAAGCAAATTAGGGTAGATTTCAGCAAAAGTGATTCAATTAGGGAATTGTGGAGTAAACATGATAAAGCTGTTGAGAGATGGAAAAGCGAAGAGGGTGCGCAGAAAACATTGCTCGATCTAAAAATAGAAATAGCTACGAGGATTTTTAGAAACTGCCATTTCTGTGAGAGAAGGTGTGGAGTGGATAGAACAAAGGTAGCTGGAAACTGCATGGTTAAGGAAGCTTTGATTGCTTCCGAATTCCTGCACATGGGAGAAGAGTACATTCTTATACCTTCCTATACAATTTTCTTCAGTGGTTGCCCTTTCCACTGTGTCTTCTGCCAGAACTGGGATATAAGTCAGATGCTCAATGGGCTTTATGTTGAACATGAAATCTTATCAAAAATGATAGAAAAGAGAAAATCTCAAGGTGCACTTAACGTGAACTGGGTTGGCGGAGACCCCACTCCAAATTTGCCATATATACTTAAGGTGCTAAAACTCTGCGAAACAAACATCCCACAGATATGGAACTCCAACATGTACTGTTCAATGGAAACCATGAAATTACTGAAGGGAGTGATCGATCTTTACCTTACGGACTTCAAGTATGGAAATAATGAGTGTGCAGAGAGACTATCAAAGGTGGAGAACTATTTGGAAGTTGTGGAGAGAAACCACCTGATAGCGTATAAGGATGGAGATATGCTGGTAAGACATCTGGTCATGCCAAATCACGTGGAATGCTGTACAAAACCAATCGTTGACTGGCTTTCCAAAAACGCCCCAATGTCTGTAGTAAATGTGATGGAACAGTACAGACCTGAATACAAAGCCTATGAATATCCGGACATATCTCGCCCTCTGAAGAGGAGTGAGTATGAGGATGCGGTGAGATATGCAAAGGAAAAGGGTCTTTGCTTAATCTAAACCATGTATTGCCTGTAATAAACATAGGCGAAAATAGCTATGATCAGAACCATGCACACAGCTAAAAGTAGAAGGCTGTATTCCTCCAACAAGGTTTTCCCTTTATTCTTCACCAGCAGTGAAAACGATGCAGATCCATAGCCATACTTTATCGCATAAATGCCGATGTATTTATCTCGCTCTACTTCCGGAACCCTTATAGATATCTCTCCATAATCATCTGTATATCCAATTTCCTTCTCTCCGAAGAAAACAATGGCATTCTCTACTGGATATCCGTAATTATCCTTCACTTTCACAAGCAAATTTTCTCCCTCCATTATGATCGGCACCGTAAAGATGTTTAAGGTTAGGTTATTCTTTTTAACATCCAGAACTTTGATGAGTTTAAAAGCTGGAGCCAAGTCACTATACTCTGCAGTTAGCATGAAAATTTTATCATTCTCTA
>JAGHAD010000029.1 GCA_021161685.1 Thermoplasmata archaeon
CATAGATACCGACCAAATTTTTCCGGGGGCATATCTAACGTTGACAGATATTAAAGAAATGGCAAAGCACGTGATGGAAGGGGTACCTGGAAAGGAAGATTTTGCAAAGAAAGTGAAGAAAGGAGATATCATAGTTGCCGGAAAAAACTTTGGATGCGGAAGCAGTAGGGAGCAGGCGCCAATTTCCATAAAAGAAAGTGGTGTGAGCGTTGTCATAGCGAAGTCCTTTGCCAGGATATTTTACAGGAACGCAGTTAATATAGGTCTTCCGATTATCGAGTGCGATGAAGTTGAAAAGATAGATGAGGGAGATGAGCTCGAGGTAGATCTGTCCAATGGAGAGATTAAAAACTTGAGCAAGGGAATTAACTTGAAAGGAAAACCCATCAGCGATTTGGAATTAGAAATAATGAGGGCTGGTGGGCTTGTACAGTACATGAAGAAAACTATGAAATGATTTTCCTGTAATCCTCTGGGCTGAGCAGATCATCTAATTCCTTTTCATCTTTGATCTCCATTTCAACTATCCATCCCTCTTCATAAGGACTTTCGTTTATCTTTTCTGGAGAATCTTCGAGCGATTTGTTCACTTTCAAAATCTTTCCGCTGATGGGCGCATAGACTTCTGCAACCGATTTGATCGATTCTAAGGTGCACATTTCCTCTCCCTTTTTGAACTCCTTTCCAACCTCTGGAAGCTCCACATAAACTATATCTGTCAGCTCACCCTGGGCATAATCGGTTATTCCAACAACGGCAACCTTGTCTTTTACCTTAACCCACTCGTGCGTTTTGGTATATCTCAAATCATCTCTAACTTCCTTGCCCATCTATTTGTCAAAAGCAAATTCAATTTAAAAGCTTTCCTTTATTGATTATTTCAAATAAAATAGAAAACTATATAAATCGCAAAAAGTTATGACGGAAGGGGGTAAGCATGAAGAGATTACTTGCAGTTGGCGCATCTCTCATATTTCTTGGGCTTCTAGCAATTCCAGTGGTCGCAGAGGAGCAAACAACGGTAGAAATTTCCATGATAGAGAATGGAAAGGTAAAGGCAGAGAAAATTCGCTTGACGGAAAAAACTCTAAAGAAATTTGAAAATCTTCTGGAAAATCTAACCAGCTCTATACGAAGCGCAAAGAGTGCAAGCGAAACAACAAAAGCCATAGCTAGCTTTTATGGAGAGAGTCAGCGCCTTGGATTGCTGAAATACTTCATATTCATAAGACCGTTAGCGTACTTCAGGTTCATTCCGTGTGGCACTTTCGTGATAAGTAAGGGTTATGGATACAGGCTACTTCCGTTCAAGTACAGTTCCATAAGGATCTACAAGCCACTCATCATATGGCATTACACCAACAATTACAAGTTTGGCATGGTCTTTCCAAGCGAGACGGTAATGATAAAATGGTTACCTTTCCACGTCAAAGTGCTGAGGGGATTTCAATTTGGATTCGCAACTAACTTCATTGGAATTTACATCTACATAGCAAAACCACTGCCAAAGAAGAGCTTCACCTTCTTCATGGGCTTTGCAAGGCATGCCGGTGGCATAGAAATACCGCTTCAGCCATTCTGGTAATTAACCAAAGAGCCAAAGCGGTTTAACCTGATAAGTTTTCTTTATTTTTTTCCTCTCATCTATTCTTTGATTAACCTCATTCAGCCATTTGCAATACTCGCAGTTCTCGCTCGCTTCTGGCATTGGTCCCATCAGTATCTCTGTAGCCTTTTTAACCAACTTTTTAACCCTGGATGGATCCGTTTCCACCTCAATTACGCTACATTTTATGTTCATTCCCTTATGTATCTCGCTCTCACTTGGATAATAAAATGCAAGATAAGCTCTGTTTGCCGTTTTGTAACCGTTGTTCTTGAGCAAATAAGAATAGACATCCAACTGTAATTTGTAGGCGGAAGGAATGACATCTGGCTCCTTTGACTTGGTTTTGTGATCGAGAGCTATTATGGTTTCGTCATCGGTAACTATATATTCATCTGGTCTGCCCCACAAGATGATGTGCTCATTTTCTATGTGCTGCAAGGTTTTTGGCATATTGCTCGCTAATTTTCCTCTTATTTTCCCCTCGATAATTGGTGGTAACCTTCCTTTCCTCCTGTACCTGTCAAAGTAACGTTTTATTATGCTATCCATTTTTATAGAGATCGAAGGAACCGGTCCAGAAGGTCTCCTTATTTTTTTGATGACATGCAACCAAAAACATCGTGGACAATCTTCCAGCAGCACGAGGTTAGATGGAGACAGCCTAAACTTCATTCCTCTGCTTATTACCTTTTGCATTTTTAAAGGTTGTTAGGCGATACACACTTATCTCTTCAAAAAAGAACCTTTTAGACAGCACTTTATCAAACCTATAGATCTTTCCAAATTCATCAAAAATTTTCTTTGTATTGCTCAAGCTACTCATAACAACGTATATCTCCCCATTTTCCTCCGAATGTTTATGAGCATCCTTTAGAAATTTCCTTATTACTTCTATGCCCCCTCTTCCTCCATCCCATGCAATGTCCTCTCCCTCTGTTGGCAAGTAAGGTGGGTTGAAAGTTATCAATTCAAAGCACCCTTCCACATTCGAGAATAAGTCGCTTTTAAAAACCTCTATATCAACCCCATTGATCTCGGCATTGACCTTTGTATTCTCTATTGCTTTCTCATTCACATCAACAGCTGTTACCTTGCAACCCTGCTTTGCAAGATTGATAGCTATTATACCAGTTCCACAGCCCATATCAAGAACCTTCAATTTCTTCTCATCCTTCACTGCTTCTAAAAGCAAATAGCTGTCATCGGATGGATCGTAAACTCCCTCAAGTACTATTAACCTGACCACAACAGATAAATATTCGTTAACCATATAAATAATTGACATGGCAAGGAGGAAGGATAAGAAGGGAGTAGGTTTTCATTCCGCAGCAGGTTTGATAAGGTATTTTGATGCAGAAGAGAAAACATCTTTCAGGATAAGTCCTTGGTTCGTAATAGCTTTGAGCATTGCAACAGCGGTAGTAGTTACCGCCTTTAACGTCCTCTATCCCCTATCCTAATTCCTTCGCAAATATTCTTTTGGCTTCCTCAATCGCTTTGTTTAGTTTTTCTACGTTCTTTCCGCCACATCTGACCAGCTTTTCCCTTCCTCCTCCACCCCCCCCAAGAATTTTGCCTATCTTCACTGCTATGGGTCTCAGATCTATATCTATATCTTCCGATGCCGCCATCGTTATGCTTTTTCCATCGTTTATACAAACGACATATCCCTTTTCCTTCACCATTTCTTCAGCCAGGGAAACCGGATCGTACATTCCTGTTTCTTCCTTTCCTATAATGATCAAATTGACTTTCCCTATTCTCTCTTTCCTTTCTCTCAATTTCTCCACGAATCTTGAGGGCACTCTCTTTTTGCTCTTTTGAAGTTTTTTCCATTCGATAAAAATCTTTCTGCACGCATCAACCACATCCTTTGCTTTTCCTTCCTTTCCATGAGGGAGATCTTTCAGGAATTTATCTACCGTTTTTGGTATCCTATCGATTGGAACCGAAAACATGATCGATATTTCATGTAAAGCCTTTCTTGGGCTTGTTACTTCTTCCTCTATCTCCAATCTCTTGGAAATTTTCTTTTTAACTTCTTCTATCAAATTTCTCTCCCTTTCCTCAACTGCCTTTACTTTTTCCGTCCCAGCTACGAAAACGATCCTATTTATTCCGTCCTGTATTCTTTCTGCTCTCAATATCCTTAACCTTCCTATTTCCCTTATATTGTTCAAATGCGTCCCTCCGCAAGCTTCGACATCTATACCTGGAATTCTCACAACCCTTATGATCCCTCCTTCTGGAACGCCTCCTTGAAACAGTCTGATCCCATACTTCTTTTCCGCTTCATTCCTTTCCATAAATTCCTTTTCAACGTCCAGACCCTTCCTTATGAGCTCATTTGCCTTTCTCTCTATCTTTTCAATTTCCTCCATTGTTAAAGGCTTGTAGTGGGTGAAATCGAATCTCGCCTCGTTTTCTTCGAGATTTGATCCCGCCTGCCAGATGTGTTCTCCGAATAGCATTCTACAGATTCCATTTATGAGATGGGTTGCGGTGTGGTGCCTCATGAGGGCGTATCTTCTCTGCCAATCAACAAATCCCCTAACCTTACTACCTTTCTCTATTTTTTTATCCACAAAATGCAAAATCTTTCCATTCACGCTTTCAACGTGTTCTATTTCCACCCTTTCCCCATTTGAGATGATATAACCTATATCAGAAGGTTGCCCTCCTCCCTCAGGGTAGAAAGCGGTTTTGTCCAAAATGATACAGTTTTTCTTTCCAATCTCCCCAGACCATATCACCTCTGCATCAAAGCTCTTCGAATAGCTGTCTTCATAGTAAAGTTTTCTCGTTTCGGGTAGTTCTGGTAAAGAAATTTCTTCTTTTTCTTCAACCTTCTCGCATGAATGCAAGCCAGCAACGAGGGAGTCGAAGTTTTCCGGAACCTCCACTTCGATTCCCATGCTCTTTATCGTTTCTGGATGGATACCATGGCTATCGTATAACTTTATCAACTCCTCTCTGCCAAGTTTCTTCTTTTCCTTCAATATCTTCTCCACTAGCTTTTTTCCTTTCGATAATGCATCCCTGTACTTATCGATCTCTATTTTCAACATCTCCTCTATCACGTCTTTCCTTTCTGCGAGGTGAGGGAAATTTTTTGATAGATGCTGGTTATGCATCTCCATTAACCTGAAAAGGAAATCTTCCTCTATGCCCAAAACGTGCAGAAACCTCAATGCCCTTCTTATCATCAATCTTGCCAGATATCCAGCCCTTACATTAGATGGTACTATTCCATCTCCCAGCATGAAGAGAATGCATTTTCCATGATCCGCCAGAGCATATACAGCTTGGGGATTTTTCGTTTGACTCTCTCTTTTTATAATTTCGACAACATCTGGATATATGGCATCGTAAACCGTTTTGCTACCACTCGTCAGCCAAACCAGCCTCTCAAGTCCATATCCGGTATCGACCACTTTGAGCTTCATCTGAGAATATTTCTTGCCATTAAGTTTAATCGAACCTCCCTCCCTCTCTTCCAGGTTCATGAATACCAAGGTGGCTATCTCAAGTCCGTTTGATATAACTTCAAGGCATGGGCCGGCGTTTCCTCCTCCTTCCCAGAAAGATTCTTTGTAAGAAATGTTCTCTTCTGCAATTCCGACTTGCTTTGACAAAAATTCATGGCAGTAGCTTACAGTTTCTTCGGTCCAGTATACGAACCTCTCTTTTGAATTGAAAGCGTGATGACCCATCATCTCAAATATGGTTAGATGCTTTCCAGATACCCCAACTTGCTCGAGATCATTTAACCTTATGCTCGGCTGTGAAATAACTAGGGGATTTGCCGGAGGAGGAACCTTACCAGAAGTTACGTGAGGCTGAAAATCTGCGATACTCGCTATAGTTAAATAGATATCCTTTCTCCACCTGGCTACGACCGGATAAGGCTTTAAAACCTCATGCCCCCTCTTCTCAAAGAACTTGAGGAAGGATTCTCTCATTTCATCCAAAGAGTAAGGCTTAATGGTGGGAGGATTTCCAATGAAGCTAAAATCCTCGCATGGCTGATCTCCGCAGGTAATTCTATCAGCATCAAGACTCCAGAACCAGCTTCCGCATTTCTTGCATTTCTTTCTAACAAAGCCTTTCTCCCTGAAAAATTCCAGGTTCAGCTCTTTCTCGATCGACATGCTGACTTCCAAATAGTACAAGATTTATAAATAATATTCCTATCCCTGAACATGTTTGACCTTCACGTCTCCATACCCCTCTTGAGCCCACTCATCGGATTCTTCCTTTTCCTGTTCCTCATTTACCTCATCTACCTTTTTATCACGAGAGCCTTTAGAGAAATGGGCTTCTCTCCATTGGAAGCGTTGTTCATCGTTTTTGTAGCTCTTCTTTTCCAGTCCGCTAACATTTATCTATTTTCTTACAAGAACTGGCTTGTTTCCCTGAATGTTGGTGGAGGCTTAATACCTATATTGCTTTCTATTTATCTCTGCATAAAGAAAGGTTTGTCAGCATGGAAAATTTTATTGGGTGCAATCATCGTAGCCTTTTCTGCATACAGCGTTACGTATCCAGAGCCAAATAAAGGGATAGTTTCTCCATTTCCTTTTTTCTTAATACCAGCCTTCCTTGCAAGCGTGTACTCAATTTTTTCCTACTGGAATGATAGGTCAAGAGCAGGTCCATTGGCTTATGTCTCCGGAACGTTTGGTGTGCTGATTGGGGCAGATCTGTTTCATTTATCAGAGCTGATGTCCTATCACGTTAGCAAACCAAGGTGTGCAGTAATAGGAGGAGCAGCTATTTTTGATATGGTTTTCATAACTGGTTTAATCGCAGTTTTCATTGATAGCATTTTGTTGTTTGGAAAGAAAAGAGAGACCTAGTTACATGTATTCCTCGACCGCAGCAACCCCAGCTCCCCTATCGAATTTCCATCCAGCCTTTGCAAGAACCACTTCGAGGCACGCCACCGTTGCGAGCAACTCTCTGAATTGAACAAGACCCATATGACCTATTCTAAAGAATTCTCCTTTATGAGGTGCTTGAGATCCAGCGATCACTATGCCATATTCCTCTTTCAGCCTCCCCCTTATCTGTTTATCGGTTATACCATCTGGATATTTAACCGCTGTTACCGTATTGGATGCATATCTCTTATCAGGAAACAGTTCCAAGCCAATTGCTTCCATAGCGGATCTGCATGCCTCCGCAATTCTCGCAGTCCTCTTTATCCTGTTGTGCAAACCCTCCTCCTTTAGCATCCTTAGAGCTTCAAGGAGAGCCAAGTGGAGGTGAACGGAAGGAGTGTAAGGAGTTTGACCTCCTCTTATTTTTTCTACGTACTTTTTCAAATTCAGGTAATAGGTTCCATTATCGTGCATCTCTTCCAGAGCTCTTTCGGAAATCGACAGCAATGCCAATCCTGCAGGCGCAGCCACGCATTTTTGGGAACCGGTTATACATATATCTATTCCAAGCTTATCTACTGGAACGTCGATGCCTCCAACACTCGTTATACCATCAACCACCAGAAGGACATCGTGCTTTTTGCATATCTTTGCTATATCTTCAAGTGGATTCGTCAGCCCAGTACTGGTTTCATTGTGAACAAATGCCATTACTTTCGTTTCACCTTTTGAAAGAATCTCTTCTATTTTTCCGAGATCTGGAGGAGAACCCCATGGATAGGTTAGAATTGTTGCATCTCCATACATCTTTGCCAAAGTTGCCATCCTATTACCAAACTTCCCATTGTCAATGGCAAGTATCTTATCACCTTTTTTAACAAGGCTGGAAATTGCAGCTTCCATCCCTGCGGTTCCAGAACCAGTTATTATCGCAACCTCTCCCTTTGTTTGGAAAAGGTATTTTGTCAATTCTCTTAGTTCTTCATTGATCGCCGTAAATTCTGGGCTTCTATGCCCTATGGAAGGGGTATTCATCGCTTTCAGTACTCTTGGATGTATTTTAACCGGACCCGCCAGCATGAAAATGTTATCATGCATATCGAATACCATTTGAACCCCAAAGAGGAAATTTTATTCGGTATTTAAATAATTCGATACTCATGGGATGGCTTAACTACAAACCTCCAAAGGAAGTGAGACCTCTTTTCATATTACATTATGCCCCGCTGATATTGATAATCTTATTAGGACCGATCACCCCACTCTTTAACGTGTGGAAAATTCCCTTACCTCTACTACCAACCGTTATATCTGGAGCATTCTTATTCCTTCTCGGATCTTACTTTTTCATGAAGTGGGAGCTGTTCTGGGAAAGAACTTACAGAGGGCAACTCGTTAAAACCGGATACTTTAGATACGTAAGGCATCCACATTACGCATCTCTATTACTTATAGGATTCGGTCTGTCCTTATTCTTTTACTCGCTGGTTGCACTTTTGATTTCCTTCATAGCTTTACCAATAATGATTTGCAGTGTCTTGGATGAGGAAAAAGAGCTTATTGAAAAGTATGGGGATGAGTACAGAAAATACATGGAGGAAGTTCCTTGGAGGCTCTTTCCAAGAGTATTTTGAAGCATAAGTTCTTATAGCATTTTGCAGATTTTAAAGCAGAATGGGTGAGGACATATCAACTTACATCGAAGATATCATTTCCAACATTGGTGACGAGACCAAGAGAGAAGCTCTAGAAAAGGAGTTTAAAAAATTCATAGAATTTGGTGTCCCTCCAGATTACGCAAAAAGGATACTGTTGGGAAAGTTTGCAAAAGATAAGAAAAGAAAGAAGTTGCTCGAATTGAAAGGTAAGGAGAGTGGTGTAAACC